>DASUVU010000001.1:0-10642 GCA_036378815.1 Agromyces sp.
TGAGTTTCCTCGCATTCCTGGTCCTCGGCCTCATCGCCGGTGCCATCGCCAAGCTGATCCTGCCCGGCAAGCAGGGCGGCGGATGGTTCGTCACGCTGCTGCTCGGCGTCGTGGGCGCCCTGCTCGGCGGCTGGATCGGCAGCCTCTTGTTCGGCGTCGGTCTCGAGGAGTTCTGGGACCTCAGCACCTGGCTGCTCGCCATCGCGGGCGCCATCATCGTGCTGCTGATCTGGGGCCTCATCACGCGGAACCGTAGCCGCTCCGCCACCTGATCCGGCGAACTTCACACGCATCGAGCGGATGACGCGACTGGCGTCATCCGCTCGATCGCGTTCGGGGGAGGCCCGGGAGGCGTTCGGGGGAGGCCCGAGAGACTGAGCACCAGCGCACCTCGGTGCTAGCATCGGCTCGTCGACTCCGGTCGGCGGCACCAGTCGGGAGGGCCCGTGTTCGAGCTGCTGACGACCCTGCTGCGCTCCGCGCAGGGCGGCCTCGAGTTCGCTCTCGCCGCGAACGCGTTGGCGCCGGTGCTCCTGCTCGGCGCCCTCGGCGCGGCCGCCGTCGCGCTGGTGGTGACGGCATGGCGGTCGGTTCCCGCGCTCGTTGCGGCCGATCCCAGCGGTGCGTCCGCGCGCCTGCGGCAGACGGTCGATCCCGCACGACTCATCTCGCAGAGCGACCCCGATGCGGCGGGTCGGCCCCGCCCGAGGGCGCCCGGTCGCGGCATCCGGGCCGCGTAGCGACATCCGAGCGACCTGAGCGCCCGTCCGAAGGGCAGCTCGGTCGTGTACCTGCACTTCCGCGGCCAGACGGATCCCGATTCCTCCGACCGCAAGGAACTGCTCATGGACCTCTACGCCTTCCCACCCATCGCCGCCGTACTCGACGGCGCCCACGCCCTGCTCATGGGGCTCGCCGACCTGCTCGGCCCGATCGCCGGTGCGTCGAGCGCGGCCGCCGCCGTCGTGCTCATCACCCTCCTCGTTCGCGTGGCACTCATCCCGGTCGGCATCTCGCAGGCGAAGGCGGAACGGACCCGTGCCCGCCTCGCCCCGCGGCTCGCCGAGCTGCGGCGTACGCACGGCAGGAATCCCGAGCGCCTGCAGCGCGAGATGATGGCGCTCTACGCACAGGAGGGCACGTCGCCGATGGCGGGGTGCCTCCCGCTGCTCATCCAGGCTCCCATCGTGGGCATCATCTACGCCCTGTTCATCCTTCCCGAGATCGCGGGGCACGCGAACGTCTTGCTGGCGCAGTCGTTCCTCGGGGTGCCGCTGGGATCGAGCCTCGCCGGCTCGATCGCGGCGGGATCGCTCACTCCCGACTCGCTGCTCGTGTTCGGCGTGATCGTGGCAGCGATCGCCCTCGTCGGCGAGGTGACGCGCCGGGTGTTCCGTTCGCCATCGCCGATGGGCGGCGCTGACGGGACCCCGGGTTCGCCGCTCGCCGCACCAGGCGTCACGCGAATGCTCGGACTGCTGCAGTTCGTCACAGCGGCGGTCGCGATCTTCGTGCCCCTCGCCGCAGCGCTCTACCTGCTGGTGACCGTCGCGTGGACGCTCGGACAGCGGATGCTGCTGCGCCGCGTCTACCCGCTGCATCCGCCGCTGCCCGCGTGAGCAGCCGCGGGCAGCCGGCGGGCGGCTGCTCGACGATCACTCGTCGGCGAGTTCGACGAACCGGCGGAGCATCCGCCACGGTTCGGTGACGGATGCCTCGGCGACGCGTCTGCTCCATGCCTCGAGCTCGTTCGCCGGGAAGTAGCCGTGGTCGCGGTAGACGCGGGCGCGTGCGACGAAGTCGTCTGCCGACACCTCCGGATGGAACTGCGTCGCGTACACATTGCGGCCGACCCGGTAGATCTGCACGGGGCATCCGGCCGAGGAGGCCAGCAGCACCGCACCGGCGGGCACGCCGTCGGCCGCCTCCTTGTGCCCGGCGAACGCCTCGAACCGCTCGGGCAGGACGCCGACCAGCGGGTCCGCGACACCGTCGGGGGTGAGCACGATCTCGACAGCCGAGGCCTCCTCGCCGTACCGCGTGCCGACGGTGCCGCCGAGCACCCGCGTCAACACCCCGATGCCGTAGCACGTGAAGAGCACCGGGTGGTCGCGCCCCAGCGCCGCCTCGGCGACCCGTGCGAGGTCGGCCTCGACATGCAGCTGCACCGGGGACTTCAGCGCCTCGGGGGTGGTCACGTTGAACGGGCTGCCGCCCACCACGACGCCCGCGTACCGGTCGAGATGCACGTCGACGAGGGGCTCGGCGTCGAGGCGGACGTGGTCGACGCGCCCGGCCTCGAGGCCCATCGCTCGTCGCACCGCGCCGAGCTCGGGACCGATCGCCTCGACCTCGGGTCGCGCCGACAGGAACAGGAACGGTCTCATCGCCCGCGTCCGCCACGCTTGCGAACTGCCCGGCCGGAGCGAGCGGATGCCCCGCGGATGCCGCGGCCGGTCGACGCGCGCTTCGCGCCCTTCCCGCCCTTCGCGCCCTTGCCGCCCTTCGCGCCGTTTCCGCCGGCCCCGTCCTTCGCGTCGGCCGTGCCGCTCGACGACGGCTTCGACGCGCCGGACCCGGGGTCCTCGTCGTCGCCGCGCGAGCTCCGGGCGGTGCGTCCCCGCACCACGCCCACGAACTCCTGGATGTCGGCGTCGTCGCGGTCGACGCGCCAGACGAGCGCGATGCGCGTGGGCGCGCCCTCCGTCAGCGGTATCGCCACGACGTCGCGCCGATGGTGCAGCCGCGCGACCCCATGCGGCACGATGGCGTAGCCGGCACCGGCGGCGACGAGCTCGATGGTCATCGCGGCATCCGTCTGCTCGGGTGCGCGCAGTTCGGTCTCGAGGTCGGCGCTGGTGAGCGACTCGGCGTCGGCGAAGGCGTGGTCCTTCGGGAGCACCGCCACGGGTGCCTCCTCCCAGAGCGGGATCACGTGCATCGCGTCCGCGTCGACGGGCAGCCGGACGAACGCGACGTCGGCGTCGCCCGCGAGCAGTTCGGCGAGCTGCCCCGACTCCTCCACCCGCACGGCTTCGATCGGGAGGTCGGGGCGACGCTCCGACCAGGTGCGCAGCCATCTCGCCGGGCTCACCCCGGCAACGTAGCGGAGCCTCAGCACCATCCGATCAGGCTAGCGGGCTACGGTGTGAGGGTGAAACAGCCCCAGTCGATGAAGCCCGAGACCGCCGCGAAGAAGCTCGGCATCCTGCTCGATGCAGCGCCCGAGGAGTTCCGCGATGGCGTGGTCACCCGGGATGAGCTGAGCGCACTCCAGTCGGACCCGCCCGAGTGGCTCCAGGTGCTGCGCCGCGAGGGCCCCCACCCGCGCAGCGTCGTCGCGGCCAAGCTCGGCATCTCCAACTCCGGCCTCACACGAGGTGGAGTGACCGATCCCCTCACGACCACCGAGATCAAGGCGCTGCTGGCCGCGCCGCCGCAGTGGCTCGTGCAGGAACGGGCCACGCAGGCGGCCGTGCGCGCCGAGAAGGTCCGGATCGCCGAACGCGACGCCGAACGCGCGGCCCGCCGACCGTCGGGCTCGGGGGCGGGGGCGCCCGGTGGCGGCGGAGGCGGCGGCGGGGTCTGAGCCCAGCGGAATCCCGCCCGACCGGCAGAATCCCGGCCTCGGCGGATTCCGTCGCGCGGCGGGGATTCGGGTGCGGCGAACCCGCGCCTTCAGGCGGCCGACGCGTACTGCTCTCGCAGGAATCCCTGCACGTCGGCGAGCTCGCGCTCCGCGATCGAATGGCCGAGCCCCTCGTAGATCCGCTCGTCGAGCGCGGCATGGTCGGGCAGCCACTCCTGTGTGCGAGCGATCGCCTCGGGGATGATCACCTCGTCGGCGGTGCCGCGACCCCAGAACACGGGCGTCGCGAGTTCGGCCAGCCGGGCGTCGCCCTCGCGCTGGCCTGGGAGTGCGAACCCCGAGAGGTTCACCGCGAACGCGAACCGCTCGGGTGCCCGCCGCAGCAGCTCCATCGCCATCGCACCGCCCTGCGAGAATCCGAGCAGCCCGATGCCGGTCGCGTCGGGTGCCACCCGGTCGAGCCAGTCGATGATCGCGCCGGTCGAGGCATCCGCCGCTTCGAGCGATCGCTCGATGCCCTCGGCCATCAGCGGGAACCAGGCGTGGCCGTACCCCGTGGAGATCGGGGCGCGCAGCGACGCGATCGCGGGCTCGAGCGGCAGGTACGGTGCGAGGCCGAACAGGTCGCCCTCGTTCGAGTTGTAGCCGTGCAGCAGGAGCAGCAGCGGTCGGCCCGCGCGATCGGCCTCGGACGCCGACCAGATCACCGCCTCGTCGTCGACGCGAAACCCAGCCATCGGTCCCTCCGCTCCGGGTGACGGATGCCGCGAGCCGGCCGTTTCCCGTGCGCCCGCGTTCGAGCGTACCCGCCGATTCCGTGAGGCGCGCCGCCCGGTGCGGCAGAATCGACGCATGGCCGTACGCACTCCCGACCCGGACTGGACTCCCGACGACGAGTCCGCGTCTGGCCCGCCCGCGAACCCGGGCTGGCTCTCAGACCTCGAACTCGCGGAGATCCGCGGGCGATTGCCCCTGCTCTACGTCGAGGCGGTGCCCGTGCGGGTCGACGGGCTCGGGCAGGTCACCGAGGCCGGCGTGCTGCTGCGTGCCAACTCGCTCGGTGAGATGACCCGCACGATCGTCTCGGGCCGCGTGATGTACGGCGAGACCATTCGCGACGCACTGTTCCGCCACCTCGAGAAGGACCTCGGGCCGATGGCGTTCCCACTGCTGCCCGCGAGTCCCGTGCCGTTCGCGGTGGCCGAGTACTTTCCGATGCCCGGCATCTCGCCGTTCACCGACGAACGCCAGCACGCCGTCTCGCTCGCCTACGTCGTGCCCGTGACCGGCACCTGCGAGCCGCGGCAGGACGCGCTCGAGGTGACGTGGATCACGCCCGCTGAGGCGGTGTCGGAGGCGTTCGCCGCTGAGTTGGAGGGCGGTCGAGGAGTGCTGCTGAAGCAGGCGCTCGCGTCGGTCGGGGCGATCAGCTGAGCGGTGCGTCGCCGCTGTCGATCGCCCCACGCAACCCGAGCGTCTCGAGGAACAGCCGCACGACCCGATCGACGTCGACCTCGAGCGCGATCTCGACGTTCGTCCAGTCGTCGCCCGTCGCGTGCACCATCGCCTCGTCGGTCGAGGCACGGAGATCGACGAGTGTCTGCCCACGGCCGTATCCGGCCAGCTCGACGCGCACGGGCCGCGTCTCGGTGCCGAGGGCGTCGGGCGCCACGATCGCGCACACCGCGCCGGCGTCGCCGATGTGCCCTGTGTACTCGGCCTTGCTTCCATCGGAGCGCGTGATGCGGGCCCCGACGAGGGCGCCGACGAGCCGCCCGAGCGCGTCGTCGCCGATCTCGAGCGCGCGGGCGACCTCCTGGTCGATCGTGACCCGGTTGAACACGTCGAGGCCGTACATGTAGGTCGGCACGTTGGCGTCGAGCACGATCGCCGCGGCCTCGGGGTCGTGCCACACGTTGAACTCGGCCACCGCGGTCGCGTTGCCGACGCTCGCCGAGCCGCCCATGAACACGATGCGCTCGAGGTTGCCGACGACCTCGGGATACGTGCGGAGCAGCAGTGCGAGGTTCGTCTGCGGTGCGAGCGCCACGAGGGTGACGGGGGACTCGTGCTCGAGGATGAGCCGGCGCATCAGCTCGACCGCTGCGACCGGCTCGACCCTCCGCGAACTCGACGGCAGCGCGACGCCGCCGAGCCCGTCGGCACCGTGCACATGCGACGACGCGCGCGGTGGCTCCAGCAGCGGACGCGGCGCGCCCGCGGCGACCGGGATCTGCGGTGCGCCGGCCGCGTCGAGCACCCGCAGTGTGTTGTCGACGACCTGCGCGAGCGAGGCGTTGCCCGCCACGCACGAGATGCCGAGCACGTCGACATCGGGATGGCGCACCGCGAACAGGATGGCGAGGGCATCGTCGATCCCGGTGTCGACATCGAGGATGACGGGAACGCTCATCGCTCCACGCTACTGCCCCGGTCGCTCACGCGAAGTCGCGGTTGCCGCGAAACACGTTCTCGGGATCGACCGTGACCTTGATGCGCGCGGCGCGGGCGACGTCGGACTCGGCGTAGGCGCCCGAGTATCCGGAGCCCGGCGAGAGGAACGTGCAGAGCGTGCGATCGGATGCCGTGACACCGAGCGCCGCGTCGAGCGCCTCGAACGCTCGGGCCGCGGGTTCGGCGAGCGCGGGCACACCCATGGCGTGCGCGCTCACGATGTGCGCCTCGCTGACGGCGCCGGCGATCGCGGGACGCCTCGGCGGTTCGGCGAGCGCCCCGCCGAGCACGCGCAGCGCGAGTCCCATGACCGGCTGGCCCTCGGGCGACTGCCACGCGGCGACGAGCCGGTCGACGGATGCCTCGTCGAGATCGGCGAGCGCCGACCAGCCGAAGCCCGGCGACGGATCGGTCGGCTCCTCGGCGATCGCGGTGAGGGCGGGGGCGTCGATCGGCCCGTACGTGTCGGCGATCACCGTGGCGGCGCCGCGGATGACGTCGAGCGCCGCTCGTGCGATCGCGGAATCGCCCAGCTCGACCGCCTCGACGGAGACGAAGCTCCTGCCGCGCAGGTCCGCCGGTGCCTCGGGGACGTCGGGGACGCGGATCGCCGCCGCGTGGAGCGCGAGCGAGTCGGGCGCCGTGCGGCCGGCGGCGACCGTCGCACGGAGGACCGCCGCGGCATCCGCACCGTCGAAGACGAGGCGACCACCCGTGAGCACCGCGGCCTCGTGCAGGTCGACCTCGATGGCGGTGACGACGCCGAAGGCGCCGCCCGCCCCGCGCAGCGCCCAGAGGAGTTCGGGCTCGTCGGCGTCGCGCAGCCACCGGTGGCGACCGTCGGCCGTGAGCAGTTCGACCGCGCGCAGCGAACTCGAGCCGAACCCGAACGATCGGGCGAACCAGGCGTGCCCGCCGCCGAGGGTGAACGCCGTGGCGTTGACGACGGCGCTCGAGCCGGACATGGCGACCAGGCCGGTGCCGGCCAGAGCCTCTAGCAGGCGACCCATCTTGACGCCCGCGCCGATGCGGGCCACCCGTGCCGCGGTGTCGACCTCGAGCAGGTCGAAGGCGGCCGTGCGCACGAGCACCGTGCCGTCGAGCGTGCCGGATGCCCCGTGGCCGGACGGCTGCACCGCGAGCTGGAGCCCGTCGGCGCGGGCTGCCGCGAGCAACGCCTGCAACTCCGCGACATCCGCCGGCGATGCCACGGCCGCGGGGTGCTGGTCGATGGCGAGATTCCACGGGGAGCGGGCGGAATCCCACGCGGGGTCACCGGGGTACAGGAGCCGGTCGCCGAGGCGTTCGGCGAGTGAATCGAGGGCGGGGTGCGCTGAGCGCGCAGCGTCGGTCATCGGAATCCTTCCGCGGCATCCGTCGACGAATGCCGACCCTCGAACGCTAGCGACGACCACCGTCAGCGGAAACCCCCGATCGGCCGATGGACCCGGGCCGCGTCACCGGACGAATCGCACCTCGAGGATCTCCTCGCCGAGGAACGGCACGACCTGCTCCGCGCCGTCGAGCGTGAAGCCGTTGCGGACGTAGAACCGGTGGGCGCGCGGGTTGTCCTTCGCGACCCAGAGGTAGCCGGGACGGTCGCCGCAGGCGGCGTCGAAGAGCTTCTGCCCGATGCCGGTGCCGTGGAACGCGCCGAGCAGGTAGATGAAGTACAGCTCGCGTTCGCGGGGAGGGTTCTCGTCGCGCGCGGGGCCCGAGCCGACGAAACCGACGATCTCGCCGTCGACGAGGGCGGCGAACTGGTTGTACTCCTCGCCGCGCTCGGCCATGTGGGTCCAGAGCTCCGCCATGCGGCGCGGCGACAGGTTCTCGAACGCCGCCGCGCTGATGAGGTGGTCGTACGTCTCGTGCCAGCAGGTGGCGTGGACGCGACCGAGCGCCTCCACATCGGAATCACGGATCGGACGGACGACGACCTCGGCAGCAACTTCGGTGCTCATGTCACGAGGCTAGGCCAGCCCGCGCGCACGACGAAATCGGGGGACAGGGTCGCCACTCGCGGCATCCGCCCAGCTCTCGGGGATAACCCGAGTCCACGTTCAGTGCGCGCGCCATCACGATCCGGTGGTATCCCGGTGCTGCCGCATGCCGCGGCGGAAATACCTTCAGGGACATGTCTGAGAACACCACAAGGATCAGCGCGCTCGTTGGTGCCACGGCCGTCGTCGCCGTGCTCGCGGGTTGCGTCCCCACCGCCGGTGGGAACCGTCCCGTCGGCTTCGACGGCGTCCAGTCCGCCACCATCCAGCTCGAGGCCGTCGGCTCGTTCGTGTCGCCCGAGGAGGGCGGCTACGAGACCGCCGGTCGCGGATCGGGATTCATCATCACCCCCGACGGCCTGGCCATCACGAACAACCACGTCGTCACCGGCGCCGGCACCCTCAAGGTGTGGCGCGGCGGCGACACGTCCAACGAGCTCAGCGCCAAGGTGCTCGGCTCCTCCGAGTGCCTCGACCTCGCGGTCGTGCAGCTGGAGAACGGCAGCTATCCCTTCATGGACTGGCGCAAGGACGACATCGAGACCGCCCTCGACGTGTACGCGGCCGGCTTCCCGCTCGGCGACCCGACGTTCACCGAGACCAAGGGCATCGTGTCGAAGGCGCAGACCAGCGGTGAGACGCCGTGGGCCTCGATCGACGGCGTCATCGAGCACGACGCGCGCATCCGCGGTGGCAACTCGGGCGGTCCGCTGATCGACTCGAAGGGCGCGCTCGTCGGCGTGAACTACGCCGGCAACGACGAGCTCGACTACAACTTCGCGATCCACCGCGACGCCGTGCTCGAGGTGATCAGCGACCTGGTCGACGGCAAGGACGTGCTGAGCCTCGGCATCAACGGCGAGGCGCTCGTCGGCGAGGACGGCGCGGGCCTCGGAATCTGGGTCAACTCGGTCAAGTCGGGGTCCGTCGCCGACGAGGCGGGCGTCGAGCCCGGCGACCTGCTCACGCGCATGGAGGGCGTGAGCCTCGCGGCCGACGGCACCATGACCGAGTACTGCGACGTGCTGCGCACGCACGGCCAGGACGCCACGATCTCGGTCGAGCTGTACCGGCCCGCCGAGGACGCGTACTTCCGCGGCCAGTTCAACGGCGACGCGATCACGGCCGTGCCGGTCGTCGGCGGCGGCAGCGACGAGCCCGTGTCGGGCGAGTACATGACGGTGACGGATGACTCGGGCGCGATCAGCCTCGAGGTGCCCACGTCGTGGAGCCAGGTCGACGGCGCGGCCGTCACGGACGCGAACGGCACGACGTGGCAGTCCGTCTCGGCCGCACCCGACCTCGCGGGATACCAGGGCACGTGGAGCACGCCGGGCGTGACGATCTACGCCTCGCAGGCGGCCGCCACGATGGCGCCGGATGCCTCGGCCGACCTCGTGGCCGCTGACCTCGCATCGCAGGGCTGCGTCTCGACGGGCCGCGAGCCGTTCGACGACGGCATGCACGCCGGCGTGTGGGAGATCTTCACCGGATGCGGCGGCACCGCGACGTACGTCGTCGTGGGCGCGCAGGACCACGCCGGCACGTACTCGATCATCATGGCTGCCCAGGCGGTCGCCGACGCCGACTTCGACGCCGTCGATCGGGTGCTCGGCAGCTTCTACGCCAGCTACTGAACCAGGAACGACGAAGCCCCGCCGCGACCGTGAGGTCGGGCGGGGCTCCGTCGTGCGTGGGACCGTCAGCCCTGCGCGCGGCGGTTGGTGCGGTTGCTGCGCGAGGGCGACACGAGGCTGCCCACACGCAGGGGCTGCTTCGCGGTCGAGCGAGCGGATGACCCGCGCTGCGCGCCCGAGGACTGTGCGCCCCGGCTGTGGCCGGCGCCCTGCTTCGGGGCGTGCGACTTCGTCTCGGCGGATCGACCGGAGCGGTCGCGTCGCGGCGTCGCGGGTGCGACATCCGACTGACCGCGGCGGCCGCCACCCGAGCGTGCCGCCTGCTTCCGCTGGGCGTTCGCACCCTGCGACCGCCCACCGCCGCCCTGCTGCTGCACGGCCTTGGGCGCCGGCTTCACGTACGGGGCCACCTCGCCGACGAGCGCGGTCACCGACGGTGACGTGGCCGTCACGGGCTGGGGCGTCACGGTGATGGCCGCCTTGCGGAGCAGCGTCTTCAGGTCCTGCTTCTGGGCGGGAAGGCAGATCGTCACGACGTCGCCCTCGCTGCCGGCACGAGCGGTGCGGCCCGAGCGGTGCAGGTACGCCTTGTGCTCCATGGGCGGGTCGACGTGGATGACGAGCTCGACGTTGTCGACGTGCACGCCGCGTGCCGCCACATCCGTGGCCACCAGGACCTTCGCCGACCCGTCGGCGAAGGCCGCGAGGTTGCGGTCGCGCTGCGGCTGCGACAGGTTGCCGTGCAGGTCGACCGAGGGGATGCCCTGCTCGGTGAGCTTGCGTGCGAGCTTCTTGGCGTGGTGCTTGGTGCGCATGAAGAGGATGCGGCGTCCGGTGCCCGAGGCGAGGGTGCGCACGAGCTCGTTCTTCTGGTCGACGTCGGCGATCTCGAACACGTGGTGCGTCATCTGTGCGACGGGCGAGTTGGCCTCGTCGACCGAGTGGCGCACCTCGTTCTGCAG
>DASUVU010000002.1:0-12532 GCA_036378815.1 Agromyces sp.
GTGGACGATGCGGCGAAGAACCCCGCCGTCCTCGCGGAGGTGCAGCGAGCGATCGACGCAGCCAATGAGACCGTCTCGCGCGCCGAGTCGATCCGCAAGTTCACCATCCTCCCCATCGAGTTCACCGAGGCCAGTGGGCACCTCACGCCGAAGATGAGCATCAAGCGCAACGTGATCCTCGAGGACTTCGGCGACGAGATCGAGACGATGTACTCCGGCGCTCCGGCGACCGAGGGGCACTCGATCGTGCACTGAGTCCCGCTCTCCCACGAAGGGGCGCCCCGCGGCATCCGTGGGGCGCCCCTTCGGGTCATCGGGTCAGCAGGTCAGCGGGTCAGGGGTCAGGGGTCAGAACCAGTCGGACTCGCGAACCGCCTTCATGGCGGCACGACGTTCGTCCTTCTCGAGGCGATCGAGATAGAGGATGCCGTCGAGGTGGTCGGTCTCGTGCTGCAGCGCCTGCGCCATGAGGCCGGTGCCCGAGACCTCGACGTCGTTGCCGTCGAGATCGGTGCCGCGGACACGGGCGAACGGATGCCGCGGCGTCCTGTGCCACAGCCCAGGCACCGAGAGGCATCCCTCGTCGATGAGCTCCACCTCTCCGGACACCTCCACGAGTTCGGGGTTCAGGATGTATCCGATCTCGCCGTCGACGTTGTAACTGAACGCACGAAGGTTCACGCCGATCTGGGACGCGGCGACCCCAGCGCGACCGGGGAGCTTCACGCTGTCGAGGAGGTCGGTCACGAGCGCACGCACGCCGTCGTCGACCTGTTCGACGGGGGCGGAGACGGTCTTCAGGACAGGGTCGCCGAACAGGCGAATCGGACGTTCGGGCAATTGTGCTCCGTTCAATGCCCGCGATCGGCGGGCAGGCCTTCCACCACGAGGGCCGCGAGTTCGCGCGCCGACTGCTGCGTGACCGGGCGGAGATCGCTCCAGTGCACGACGGAACCGGCGGCCAGTTGCGGGTCGTACGGGATGCGTACGATCTCGCGGACACGGGATTGGAAGTGGGCCTCGATCTCGTCGACCTTGACGAGGTGCGTGCCCTGCGTCGCGAGGTTGATCGCGACGATCGCGTTGCGGACGAGATCGCCGTAGCCGTTCGCCTCGAGCCAGGTCAGCGTCTCGGAGGCGAGCCGTGCCTCATCGACGCTGCCGCCCGACACGATCACGACGGAGTCGGCTCGCTGGAGTGTCGCCCGCATGACGGAGTGCACGATGCCGGTACCGCAGTCGGTCAGGACGAACGAGTAGTAGCGAGCCGCGAGATCAGCGACGACGTTGTAGTCGTTGTCGTCGAACGCCTCGGAGAGCGTCGGGTCGGTGTCGGAGGCGAGGATGTCGAGGCGGGTCTCGTCGCGGGAGACGTACCGGGAGAAGTCGGTGTACCCGCCGATCGATGGCGCCTTCGTGACGACATCGCGCACGGTCTCGCGGGTCTGCCTGTCGACGCGCTCCGCGAGCGTTCCGCGGTCGGGATTCGCGTCGATCGCGATGATGCGGTCGTCGCGTGCGTCGGCGAGGGCCATTCCCAGCAGGGTCGTGATGGTCGTCTTGCCCACACCGCCCTTGCGCGTGAGCACGGGAATGAAGCGGGCCCCGCCCTCGAACCGCTTCTGGATCCGGCCGCTCAGCTCTTTGTGGGCTCGCACCTTCGCCGAGTCGCCCAGGTTGATCAGGTGCAGCGAGGCCTCGTACAGGAACCGGTTCAGCCCGCCGTGGGGCGCCGGCCTGGTGGCGCGGTTGACGTCGATGAGGCGATCGGGCGTGAGCGATTCGGATGTCTCGGGCACCCCGGCGGGCATGCCCGACGTGTCGGGCACGTCGACCACGGCCACGTGGCCGCCGGTCTCGGCGCTCATTCGCTCGCGACGAGACGCCGCGGCATCCGTCGCCAGCAGCGCGCTGTACGGCGAGGAGTCGCGACGATACGAGCTGCGGTATCCGCCGCTGCCGAGCGCGGGGCTGACGATGTCGACGGATGTCGTGCCCGGTCCGCCGTCGGCGACCGAGCCCGGATTCACGGCGACGTCGTCGATGGCGACCGCGACCTCGTCTTCGGGCACCTCGGGCCTCGGGGCCGGCGGCAGGTCGACCCGGAGGTTCAGGCTGTCGGGGAGTGCGTCTGCGGCGTGCGCCCCGCTCGAAGGGGCGAGGTCGCCGCGGTCGGGCGATTCGGACCGACCGGCCGACGCCCGGCGCTTCGGTAGAGCGTCATCGCCGCGCTTCTCTGCCACCGATTCCCCTCCTCATCAGTGCGAACACAGGAACAGCCTAGCGCGGACGCACGACGGCGAGCAGGTCACCGGCCTCGACCTGCTGCGTCTTGGGGATCGCGACCCGCTCGACGACACCCGCGATCGGGGCGGTGATCGCCGCCTCCATCTTCATCGCCTCGATCGATGCGACGGCCTGACCGGCCGCGATCTCGGCGCCCGCTTCGACCTGCAGGGTGACGACACCCGAGAATGGTGCGGCGATGTGGCCGGGCTGCGAGGTGTCGGCCTTCTCGGCGGCGCGGTCTTCGACGGCGATGCTGCGATCGCGCACGAACACCGGCCGGAGCTGACCGTTCAGGATCGTCATGACGGTGCGCATGCCCTTGTCGTCGGCCTCGCCGATGGCTTCGAGCCCGGCGTACAGTCGTACGCCCTTCTCGATCTCGATCACGTGCTCGGAACCCTGCTTGAGCCCGTAGAGGTAGTCGGTCGTGTCGACCACGGAGAGGTCGCCGAACAGTTCGCGGATCTGCTCGAACTGGCGCGTGGGGGCCGGGAACAGCAGGGTGTTCAGCATCGCTCGCCGCGACGAGCTGTCGGCCTCGAGGGCTTCACGCTGTTCGGGCGTGAGCTCGGTGACGCCGATGCGCACGTCCCGGCCGGCCAGCACCTTGGTGCGGAACGGCTCGGGCCAGCCGCCGGGCAGGTCACCGAGCTCACCGGCCATGAACCCGATCACGGAGTCGGGCACGTCGTACTTCTCGGGGTTCGCGGCGAAGTCAGCCGGGTCGGCCCGCACCGCCGCCAGGTGCAGGGCGAGGTCGCCGACGACCTTCGAAGACGGGGTCACCTTCGGTACCCGGCCGAGAATCCGGTCCGCAGCCGCGTACATGTCCTCGATGAGCTCGAAGTCGTCTGCCAGCCCGAGCGCGATCGCCTGTTGACGCAGGTTCGACAGCTGCCCGCCGGGGATCTCGTGGTGGTAGACGCGCCCGGTGGGGCCGGGCAGCCCCGACTCGAACGGCCGGTACATGCGGCGCACCGCCTCCCAGTACGGTTCGAGGTCGGACACCGCCTGCAGGGAGATGCCGGTGTCGCGGTCGGTGTGCGCGAGCGCCGCCACGAGTGCCGATGCGGATGGCTGGCTCGTCGTGCCCGCCATCGGGGCGCTCGCGACATCCACCGCGTCGACGCCGGCCCGGCTCGCGGCGAGCAGCGTCGCGAGCTGGCCGCCCGCCGTGTCGTGCGTGTGCAGGTGCACCGGCAGGTCGAACCGCTCGCGCAGCGCGCTCACGAGCTTCTCGGCCGCCGTCGGGCGGAGGAGCCCCGCCATGTCCTTGATCGCGAGGATGTGCGCGCCCGCCTGCACCATGTCGTCGGCCAGGCGCAGGTAGTAGTCGAGCGTGTACAGGTCTTCGGCCGGGTCGAGCAGGTCGCCCGTGTAGCAGAGGGCGACCTCGGCCACGGCATGACCGGTCGCCAGCACCGAATCGATCGCCGGTCGCATCTGGCTGACGTCGTTCAGCGCATCGAAGATGCGGAAGATGTCGACCCCGGTCGACGCGGCCTCGCGGACGAACGCGTCGGTCACTTCGGCGGGATACGGGGTGTACCCGACGGTGTTGCGACCACGCAGCAGCATCTGGATCGTGATGTTCGGCAGCACCTCGCGTAACGACGCAAGCCGCTCCCACGGGTCCTCGCCGAGGAACCGCAGCGCGACGTCGTAGGTCGCACCACCCCATGCCTCGACCGAGAGCAGCTGGGGCGTGGTGCGTGCCACATACGGAGCGACCTCGAGGAGGTCCTTCGTACGCACCCGGGTCGCCAGCAACGACTGGTGCGCGTCGCGGAAGGTGGTCTCGGTGACCGCGAGCGGCGTCTGCGCACGCAGCGCGGCTGCGAACCCGGCCGGCCCGAGCGCGAGCAGCCGCTGCCGCGACCCGTCGGGTGCGGGTGCACTCAGATCGACCTCGGGGAGCTTCTCGACCGGGTTCACGTGAATGGGGGCCGGACCGTTCGGCTGGTTCACCGTGACATCCGCCAGCCAGTTCAGGATCTTCGTGCCGCGATCCTTCGACACCCGCCCCCGGACCAACCACGGGCGCTCGTCGATGAACGACGTGCTGAGGTCGCCGGACACGAAGGCCGGGTCGTCGAGCACCGCCTGCAGGAACGAGATGTTCGTCGAGACGCCGCGGATGCGGAACTCCGCGAGCGCGCGCTTCGCGCGTGCCACCGCGGCAGGATAGTCGCGACCACGGCAGGTCAGCTTCGCCAGCATCGAGTCGAAGTGCGGGCTGATCTGCGCCCCCGGGTTCACGGTTCCGCCATCGAGGCGGATGCCGGCGCCGCCGGGCGACCGGTACGTCGTGATCTTGCCCGTGTCGGGCCTGAACCCGGACGTCGGGTCCTCGGTCGTGATCCGGCACTGCAGCGCCGCACCCCGCAGCCGGATGTCGGGCTGCAGGAGCCCGAGATCGGCGAGCGACTCCCCCGCCGCGATGCGGATCTGCGACACGACCAGGTCGACATCGGTGACCTCCTCGGTCACCGTGTGCTCGACCTGGATCCGCGGATTCATCTCGATGAAGACGTGCTGGCCCGCCCGCTCGCCCGCGGTGTCGACCAGGAACTCCACGGTGCCCGCGTTCACGTACCCGATCGAACGCGCGAACGCGACCGCATCGCGGTACAGCTGCTCGCGGATGTCGTCGGACAGGTTCGGCGCGGGCGCGATCTCGATGACCTTCTGATGACGACGCTGCACCGAGCAGTCGCGCTCGAACAGGTGCACCGTCTCGCCCGAGGCATCCGCCAGCACCTGCACCTCGATGTGACGCGGACGCAGCACCGCCTGCTCCAGGAACATCGTCGGGTCGCCGAAGGCGCTGTCGGCCTCGCGCATCGCCTCCTCGAGAGAAGCACGCAGCTCGTCCTTCGAGTTCACCCGGCGCATACCACGACCGCCGCCCCCGGCGACCGCCTTCGCGAAGAGCGGGAACCCGATCTCGTCGGCCTGCCCGGCCAGCGTCTCGATATCGCGCGACGGCGGGGTCGACTTGAGCACCGGCACGCCCGCGGCGATCGCGTGCTCCTTCGCGGTCACCTTGTTGCCCGCCATCTCGAGCACCTGCTTCGTGGGCCCGATGAACGTGATACCCGCCTCGGCGGCGGCCTGCGCAAGCTCGGGGTTCTCGGAGAGGAACCCGTACCCGGGGTAGATCGCGTCGGCGCCCGACTGCTTCGCGACGCGGATGATCTCGGACACATCGAGGTAGGCCCGAACCGGATGCCCCTCCTCACCGATCTGGTAGGCCTCATCGGCCTTCAGGCGATGCAGTGAATTCCGATCCTCGAACGGGTAGACCGCAACCGTCTTCGTTCCCAACTCCACGGCCGCACGAAATGCTCGAATGGCGATCTCACCGCGATTGGCAACCAGGATCTTCGTGAACATGCAGCCCTTTCCGACGGTGTTGCGCACAGGGAACATTTAGGTATCGCCCGAGTAGTAAAGGTAACGTATCTGTTCGTGCACGTTCTCTCCGTCAGTTCCCTGAAGGGCGGCGTCGGCAAGACCACCGTCACCCTCGGACTGGCGTCGGCGGCCTTCGCCCGCGGTGTCCGTACCCTGGTCGTCGACCTCGACCCGCAGTCCGACGTCTCGACCGGCATGGACATCCACGTGGCCGGTCACCTCAATGTCGCCGACGTGCTCGCCTCTCCGAAGGAGAAGATCGTCCGATCGGCGATCGCGCCGAGCGGCTGGGCCCGGTCCAACCCGCAGTCGACCATCGACGTCATGATCGGCAGCCCGTCGGCGATCAACTACGACGGGCCGCATCCGTCGATCCGCGACATCTGGAAGCTCGAGGAGGCGCTCGCGAACGTCGAGGCCGACTACGAGCTCGTGCTGATCGACTGCGCCCCGTCACTGAATGCCCTGACGCGTACCGCGTGGGCGGCGAGCGACCGGGTCGCCGTCGTCACCGAGCCCGGGCTCTTCTCGGTGGCCGCCGCCGACCGAGCGCTCCGCGCGATCGAGGAGATCCGGCGTGGGCTCTCTCCGCGACTGCAGCCACTCGGCATCATCGTCAACCGGGCCCGCGTGCAGTCGCTCGAGCACCAGTTCCGCATCAAGGAGCTGCGCGACATGTTCGGCCCGCTCGTGCTGTCGCCGCAGCTGCCCGAGCGCACCTCGCTCCAGCAGGCGCAGGGCGCCGCGAAGCCGCTGCACATGTGGCCGGGCGAAAGCGCCGAGGAGATGTCGCGCCACTTCGACCAACTGCTCGACCGCATCCTGCGGACCGGGCGCGTCGGCGAGTACGCGGGCACTCCGCTCGAGCTCCAGTCCCCCGTCATCTGACACCGGCGGCCGAGCAGGCCCGGCGCGTTCGACGCGCCCGGACACCCTCGCGTGCGTCGAAGCACGACGAGCCGGCGGGCTCGACGTGCCCGGCCGTCAGGAGATCTTGCGGGAGCGCGCACCGCGGCGGGCGGCGAGCTCATCCACCGGATCCACCGGCTGGGTGTCGAGCTCGACGAGCGTGGACTCGACCTCGCGGAGCACCTTGCCGACGGCGATGCCGAACACGCCCTGCCCCCGGTTGACGAGGTCGATGACCTCATCGTCGGACGTGCACAGGTAGACGCTCGCGCCGTCGCTCATGAGGGTGGTCTGCGCGAGGTCCTCGATGCCCGCCTCACGGAGCTGGGTCACTGCCGTGCGGATCTGCTGCAGTGAGATGCCGGTATCGAGCAGCCGCTTCACGAGCTTCAGCACGAGGATGTCGCGGAAGCCGTAGAGCCGTTGCGAGCCCGACCCGGCGGCACCCCGCACGGTGGGCTCCACGAGTTGGGTGCGCGCCCAGTAGTCGAGCTGACGGTAGCTGATGCCGGCCGCCCGAGCGGCCACGGCGCCTCTATAGCCGGCGCTGTCATCGTGCTCGGGCATGCCATCGGTGAAGAGCAGGCCGAGGTCGTACCGATCGCGCTCACTCCGGTCGAGCTCACTCATGCGATCGCCCCTCACTCTCACGCCGGCACCCCGATGGCGCGTCATCCACGCTACCGAGGGCGAGGGACTCCGCCAAACACATCGCGCCGAACGTCACGGCGTGTCGCGTTCAGCGCTCGAGTCCGGCGAGCGCCTGCCGCATGACCGTCATGCGCACCGTCTCGAGGTGTCCGGCGAGCTCGAGGGCGCGTTCTGCCGTGCGAGCCCTGCCCGCGGCATCCGATCGCCTCGATGGCGCGATGGCACGCTCGACGAGGCCGGCCTCGCGCTCGGCGGCCGCACGGAGCCCGCGCAGGTGGCGGGGCTCGATGCCGACCCCGCGGAGTGCCACGAGCGAGCGGAGCACCCCGAGGGCGTCGTCGCCGTAGTGCTCCGCGGCGG
The DNA here is from genome assembly GCA_036378815.1 of Agromyces sp. Lineage (GTDB taxonomy): Bacteria > Actinomycetota > Actinomycetes > Actinomycetales > Microbacteriaceae > Agromyces. The sequence continues at coordinate 7,627 of DASUVU010000002.1, forward strand.
GCAGGATCGAGGCGGAGACGGCATCGTCGAGCAGTGCCCGGGAAGCGCCGGCGGCATCGATGAGCTCGTCGCGTCGGAACCGACGCGAGCCCGCGAGGAACGACGATGCGCTCGTCGCTCCAGGCAGTGCAGGCGTCTCTCCGGCGTCGATGGCCTCGAGGTGCGCCCGGATCACCTTGAGCGGCAGGTAGTGATCGCGTTGCATCGAGAGCACGACCGTGATGCGCTCGACATCGGCCGGCGAGAACTTGCGGTAGCCCGCGGCGGTGCGCGCGGGCGCGATCAGTCGTTGCTCTTCGAGGAAACGCAGCTTCGATGGCGTCAGCTCGGGGAACTCGGGCTGAAGCAGTGCGAGGACCTGACCGATGCCGAGAAGTCGGGACTGGCCGCTCGCATGTGCGGAGGCGGCGGTGCCCGACACTAGCCGCTCGCCAGTGGCGCCAGGTCGCGTCGAGAGGCGTAGAAGGTGAGCCGGAACTTGCCGATCTGCACCTCGGCACCATCGCTGAGGAGGGCGGTTTCGATGCGCACACCGTCGAAGTACGTGCCGTTGAGCGAGGAGAGGTCTCGGACCTCGAACGCGGTGGCGTGGCGGAGGAACTCCGCGTGGCGACGGGAGACCGTCACATCGTCGAGGAAGATGTCGGCGTCGGGATGACGGCCCACCGTGGTCACGTCGGTGTCGAGGAGGAACCGCGCACCGGCGTTGGGACCGCGGCGCACGATGAGCAGCGCCGACCCGGACGGCAGGGCGGCGATCGCCTCCTGCTCCTCGGCGGTGATGTCGTTGTCGACGGCCGACAGCTGCGCGGCGGCCTCCCGGCTGAATCCGATCGTGGTGTCGCCGGTGTCGCCGCTGATCGCGCTCGTCGGCGTCGCTTCGGGAAGCCCGCCGTCGGCCCGCTCGCCCGCTCCGCCGGCCCCAGTGTTGTCGGTATCCGCCACGACTAACCTCCTTCTTCAAGCGTATCTGATCGCGACTCGTCTGCCGCAAGCGGAATATGCACGACCCGGACCGTCTCGATCGCGTAGATGATTCCGGCCCACCAGTACAGGAACGCACCCCACATGGTGATGGCCCATCCGATGGGTTCGCTCACGGGTTGCACCGACGGGAAGGCCAGGCCGAGCATGATGACGGGCAGCCCGAAGAACAGCGCGAACGTCGCGACCTTCCCGAGCTGGTGCACGGGCAGCGGCCCGAAGCCGTGGTTGGCGAGCACGATTCCGAGCACGACGAGGAGGATGTCGCGTCCGACGATCACGACGACGATCCACCACGGCACGAGCTGGTTGGCCGCCAGCCCGACGAGCGCCGCGAAGATGTAGAGGCGGTCTGCCGCCGGGTCGAGGATCTGCCCCAGGCGGGTCACCTGCTTCAGGCGACGCGCGAGGTAGCCGTCGAGCAGGTCGCTGAGGCTCGCGACCACGAGGGTGGTGAGCGCCGCGACGTAGTCGCCGAGCACGATGAAGACGAGGAAGACCGGCACGAGCGCGAGTCGCAGCATGCTGAGCACGTTCGGGATCGTCCAGATCTGCGATCCCACCGCCCGCCTGTTCTCCCCCGTCACGGTGCGATCCTACGACCCCTAGAATGCGGCCATGAGCCCACTCGTCGTGTGTCTCGTCATCTGCATCGCCGTCATCGTCGCGACGTGGCTCCTGTCGGTCGTGACGCACGAGTGCTCCTGGGTCGACCGCATCTGGTCGATCGTGCCGGTCGCGTACGCCTGGGTGTTCACCGTGGCGAGCGGGTTCGACGCGCGGCTCGTGGTGATGGCCCTGCTCGTGACGCTCTGGGGCATCCGCCTGACCTTCAATTTCGCACGGAAGGGCGGCTATGCCCCTGGCGGCGAGGACTACCGGTGGGCGGTGCTTCGGCAGCGGATGTCGCCCGCGACGTTCCAGGTGTTCAACCTGCTGTTCATCTCGATCTTCCAGAATGCGCTCATCCTGCTGTTCTGCCTTCCTGCGTACACCGTGTTCGCTTCGCCCGGCGAGGCGTTCGGAGCCTGGGACGTGGTGCTGGCACTGCTCTTCCTGGGTCTGCTCGCCGGAGAGACGGTCGCCGACCAGCAGCAGTGGGCGTTCCACCGCTGGAAGGCGGCCGAGCGTTCGGCAGGCCGCGTTCCTGAGCCGGGGTTCCTGCAGGCCGGCCTGTTCCGGTATTCACGGCATCCGAACTTCTTCTTCGAACAGGCGCAGTGGTGGGTCTTCTACGGCTTCGCGATCGCGGCCACCGGCGTGTGGCTGCACTGGACGGTCGCCGGCGCACTGCTGCTGACGCTGCTCTTCATCGGTTCGACGAGGCTCACGGAGTCGATCTCGCGCTCGAAGTATCCCGAGTACGACGCCTATCGGGCGCGCACCTCGGCCATCGTGCCCTGGTTCCCGAAGCGGCCGGTGGCAGCCGCGGGCGAGCGCATCGCGTGAGGCCGCCGATCAGAGCCGGTCGCGCAGCAACGGCCAGGCCTCGGCGAACCGCGGATGCAGCGGCAGGTCGTCCACGTCGCGCACCTGCACCCAGCGCAGCGCGATGCTCTCGGGGTCGCTGATGACCGGCGCGAACCGTTCCGCGGCGTCGGCGACGACCGTCGTGTACGACCAATAGCCGAGATCGAGCACCGAGGTGAAGCGCACCGTGAGCAGCATCGCGGGCACGCCGGCCTCCTCGGCGGCCTCTCGCACGGCCGCGTCGACGGCGGACTCGTGCTCGTGCCTCGCCCCGCCCGGCATTCCCCAGGTACCGCCGAAATGGCTCCACGCGGCCCGATGCTGCAGCAGCACCTCGAACGACGGACTCACCGCGAGCAGCCCCGCGGCGCCGAACCGGCCCCAGTATCGCGCTCCGTCGGGACCCTCCACCCAGGCGTCCCCGCTCGATCTGCTCACTCCTCAAGCATGACGCACGCGGCGCCGTGCATCCGCCCGGGCGATCGCGAACCGCGCGGCCTACGCTGGGAGCATGGCCTCCGAATCCCCCGTGCGCATCGACGCATGGTTGTGGGCCGTGCGGCAGTTCAAGACCCGCTCGGCAGCCACGGCGGCCTGCCGGGCCGGGCACGTCCGCGTCAACGGCGAGCGTGCGAAGGCGGCGCAGCAGGTGAGGCCGGGTGACGAGGTGCGAGTCCGCGTCGACGGGTTCGACCGGATGCTCGTGGTGCGCCAGACCCTGGTCAAGCGGGTCTCGGCGACGATCGCCGCCACCGCCATGGAGGACCGCACGCCCGCTCGCCCGCCGCGCGAGGCGGTGCCGACGGTTCCCGTCCGCGACCGCGGCGCCGGCCGGCCGACGAAGCGCGAGCGACGCGACCTCGAACGCCTCCGCGGGCGTTGACCGCGGCGTGAGCGCCGAACCGCGGGTGCCGGCGCGGCATCCGAAGCGGGCTAGCCTGAAACGGTGCAGAAGGAACTGACTCACGAACCCGACGCTCGCCGGTACGTACTCCGCGTCAACGGCGACATCGCGAGCGTGCTCGACTACCGGGTGCTCGGCGAGTCGGTCGCGTTCACGCGCACGTTCACGAATCCGCCCTACCGCGGCAGCGGACTCGCGGGCGAGCTCGTGGAGTTCGCGGTCGACGACGTGGAGGCGAACTCCGAGCGGCACATCGTGCCGAGCTGCTGGTACGTGGGCGAATGGTTCGACCGGCACCCCGACCGCGCCGAGATGCTCGACCCCAGGGCGGTCTGACGCACATGGTCGTCGGGTACTCCGCCGCTCAGGTCCGTGCCGCCGAGGCGCCCCACCTGGCCGCGGGTGAACCCCTCATGCGCCGCGCGGCGACGGCGCTCGCGGCGACGATCCGTCGCATGCTCTCCGAGCGCGGCGCGCCGGGCGGTCCGGTCGTGCTGCTGATCGGCTCGGGCGACAACGGCGGCGATGCGCTGTTCGCCGGCGCGGAGCTCGCGCTCGAGGGCGTCGGGGTCTACGCGGTCCCCACCTCCGAGCGTCGCCACATCGCCGGTGAGCAGGCGGCGCGCGATGCGGCTGTTCGGTTCATCGAGTCTGCGGGACATCCCGATTCCGCGGCCGACGTCATCGAGACGGCGGCGATCGTCGTCGACGGCATCCTCGGCACGGGCACGAGCGCGTCGCCCGCGTTGCGCGGCGCCGCCCGCGAGATCGTCGCTGCCGCGATGCCGATCGTCGCCCGCCGCGGCATCCCGGTGGTGGCGGTCGACCTGCCGAGCGGCATCCATCCCGACGACGGCACGGTACCCGACCCGACCGTCCTACCGGCCACCGTCACCGTCACGTTCGGGGCGGTGAAGGCCGGGCTGCTGCTCGAGCCGGCCTCGCGCTACACGGGCCGGCTCGAGCTGGTCGATCTGGGACTGGGCGACGAGCTCGCACGCATGGCGCCGCTCGTCACGACCGAATGACCGCTCGTCACGACCGAGTGATCAGTACCAGTTGACGGCCTGCGAGTGCGACCAGGCGCTGCAGGGCGAGCCGTACGCGCCCTTGATGTACCCGAGACCCCACGTGACCTGCGTGCGGGCGTTGGTCTGCCAGTCGGCACCGGCGGTCGCCATCTTGCTGCCGGGCAGCGATTGCGGAATGCCGGTCGCGCCGCTCGAGGCGTTGTAGGCCTGGTAGTTCCAGCCCGACTCCTTCTGCCACAGCTTGTCGAGGCACTGGAACTGGTCGGAACCCCAGCCGTAGCTCGACGCCGCGAGCTCGGCCGCGAAGGCGCGAGCGCCGTCGGGCGTGTTGGCCGCAGCGAGCGCCTCCGCGGCGACGCGGGCGGCCTCGGCCTGCGCGGCGTCGTACGCGGCCGCGGCCTCGGTGGCCCTGGCGGCTTCGGCCTTGGTGGCGGCAGTCCGCTCCACCAGGTCGTCGAGCGGGTTGGTGCGGTACTCGCTCTGGGAGGCGACGGATGCCGCGAGACCCGTGGCGTCG
>DASUVU010000003.1:0-8033 GCA_036378815.1 Agromyces sp.
GCGACCGCCGCCCCGCGCCACGGACTTGCTCACGATCGTGCTCGAGGTGTGGGGCGCGACGTGGACCATCTTCGCGCCGGCATCCTGGTGCTGGCCGGCCCCGGCGAACGCCACCGACAGCACCTCGCCCTTGGCGTGCTCGCCGAGCAGGTAGACCGACGGGTACTTCATGGTCACCTTGGACCCGATGTTGCCGTCGATCCACTCCATGGTCGCGCCCTCCGCCGCTGTCGCGCGCTTGGTGACCAGGTTGTACACGTTGTTCGACCAGTTCTGGATGGTCGTGTACCGGACGCGCGCGTTCTTCTTGACGATGATCTCGACGACGGCCGAGTGCAGCGAGTCGGACTTGTAGATCGGCGCCGTGCAGCCCTCGATGTAGTGCACGTAGGAGCCCTCGTCGGCGATGATCAGCGTGCGCTCGAACTGGCCCATGTTCTCGGTGTTGATGCGGAAGTAGGCCTGCAGCGGGATCTCGACGTGCACGCCCTTCGGGACGTAGACGAAGGAGCCACCCGACCACACCGCGGTGTTGAGTGCCGCGAACTTGTTGTCGCCCGCCGGGATCACCGTGCCGAAGTACTCCTCGAAGAACTCGGGGTGCTCGCGCAGCGCGGTGTCGGTGTCCATGAAGATGACACCCTTGCGCTCGAGCTCCTCGTTGATCTGGTGGTACACCACCTCGGACTCGTACTGCGCGGCCACACCTGCGACGAGACGCTGGCGCTCTGCCTCGGGGATGCCGAGCCGTTCATACGTGTTCTTGATGTCGTCGGGAAGGTCTTCCCAGGTCTGCGCCTGCTTCTCGGTGGAGCGGACGAAGTACTTGATGTTGTCGAAGTCGATCTCGGAGAGGTCGGCGCCCCACGTCGGCATCGGCTTGCGCTCGAACAGCTGCAGGGCGCGCTGGCGGCGCTGGAGCATCCATTCGGGCTCGTCCTTCAGTGCCGAGATGTCGGCGACCACCTCCGGCGAGATGCCGCGTCGGGCGGATGCGCCCGCGGCGTCGGAGTCGGCCCAGCCGAACTCGTAGACGCCGAGTCCTTCGAGTTCCGGTCGGTCGATCAGTACGTCCGTCATGCTCTCCCTCTTCTCCTCCCGTGCAACCGGATATCAGTCCGGCTCATTCCCCTCGCGAGTCGAGGTGCTCGGTGAGTGGCGATGATGTGCGGGTGGCGTCAGTGCGAACCTAAGATGGCTGGGAACCCGCATCTCGCGTTCTCGCGCGCCTCGCGGGAATCTCCAGCCCTTCGAGTCTACAGGGTTGCCGTGTCGCCGGGCCTGACCACCCAGCAGCTGCACAGGCCGCCCGGATCAGGATCAACGCGCGTGACCCGCACACTCCGCATCTTCGCCTGGGCGTCGTTCATCTCGCAGGTGACGATCATCGCGACCGGCGGTGCGGTGCGCCTGACCGGCTCGGGTCTCGGATGCCCCACCTGGCCGACCTGCACGCCCGACTCGCTCGTGCCGACGGAGGAGCTGAGCTACCACTCCCTCATCGAGTTCGGCAATCGGCTGATGACGGGCGTGGTCGGAATCGTCGCGCTCATCGTGTTCCTGCTGGTGTGGCGCATGCGTCGGCAGCGGCGCGACCTCTTCATCCTGTCCTTCATCGTCGGCGCGGGCGTCGTCGCCCAGGCGATCGTCGGCGGCATCACGGTCTGGACCGGCCTGAACCCGTTCATCGTGGGATTCCACTACGTCTCGTCGCTGCTGCTGGTGTGCGTCGCGGCGGCCTTCCTGGTCCGCATGGATGCGACGCCGGGGCCCCGCGAGCCGGCCGTGCCCGCGTGGTACTCGGGCCTCACGCACGCGACGACGGCCGTGCTCGCGCTCACCGTCGTGTTCGGGATCCTCACGACGGGCGCCGGACCGCACTCCGGTGACGCCGAGGCGGGCCGCAACGGCTTCGAGGCCGAGCTTCTCGAGCACGTGCACGCGTGGCCCGGCTACGCCCTGTTCGCGCTCACGCTGGTGCTCCTCGTGGCTGCGTGGCGCCTCCGGCTGCCGACGCTGCCCTGGACGGGCGCGCTCCTCGCGGTCGTGCTCGTGCAGATCGCGGTGGGCCTCTACCAGGCGCGCAACGGGCTTCCGCCGCTTCTGGTCGGCATCCACATGGTGCTCGCCGCGCTGGCGGCCGCCGCGATGACGGTCGTGGTGCTGCGGCTGAAGCGGCCGGTCGCCGCCGCGTCGACGGCTCATGAGGCGCCGGCCGCGGCATCCGCCCACTGACACTCGAGACGGCTCAGGCGTCGATTCCGAGGCGGTGCACGCGCCGTGCGAGCTCGACCCGGCTCGTGGTGCCGGTCTTCGCCAGCAGGTGGGACACGTGCGTGCTCACCGTCTTCTCGCTGATCACGAGCGTGCGGGCGATCTCGCCGTAGGTCCGTCCGACCGCGATCAGGTCGAGGATCTCGCGTTCTCGGGCGGTCAGTCCGGGCAGGACGTCCAGGACGTCGGATGTCGCTGACGACGACTCCTCGATGGGGACTCTCGCGCGCCCGGCCAGGTCGACGAGCTCGTCCTCCACCGGACGGGCGCCGAGGTCGCGCGCGAGCGCGAGGCCGCTGCGCAGCATCTCGGCCCCCTGCTGCCTGCCCCGGGGTCGAGCGAGCAGCGCCTCGGCAGCACGCCAGCTCGAGTAGGCCTCCTCCCACGGCAGGCGTGCCTCCCTGCAGGCGTCGACCGATTCCGTCCACAGAGCCGCCGCCGTGGCATCCGCCCGCGCCCGAGCGCACTCGGCACGGTACATGGACTCGAGCGCGGCGACCTGTCGTCGCATGAGTTCGGTCCACGTGCCCACATCTTCGATGACGTGCGGGAAGCGTTCGACGAGCGCGTCGAGGGTCGCGAGCACCTCAGCCTCGGGCTTGCCGGCGTCCCTCGCGGCCTGCGCCTGATCGGCGAGCGCCCGAGCCGCGAATGGCATCAGCCATTCGGCCATGGTCGGCGGGGTGCCGCGATCCGCGGCGCCCTGGAGCGCGGCTTCGTACGCGGCGACGTGATCGCCGGCGCCGAGCCGAACCTCGGCACGGACCGCGTCGTATTCGACGGCGAGGAACGACGACCCGTCCACGACGAGTTCCTCCACCCGGAGGAGATGGTCCTCGGCCTCGCGCTGCCGCCCCTGGAGAACCGCGAGCCGTGCGGCCGCGAGACGCGCCTCGAGGTCACCGAGTGGACCGGGGTCGGAGCCGAGGGCCACGCGGAGCCGTTCATCCGCCTCGCGCCAGGCTCCGCTCGTCAGTCGGGAGAGCGCCTCCGCGGCCGAGAGCCACGCGATGTACGCGTGCGGACCGCCGTGCGCCTCGAGCTCGACCCGACGGTCCCGCATCCTCAGCGCATAGGTTTCGCTCGCCCACGTCTCGATGGCGTTCGCCTCCCACGCCGCCGCGTGCACGTACGCCCACCAGGCGCGGGCCTGGAGGGCGGGTGCAAGAGCCTCCTGTCCGAGTGTCGCAGCGACGGCGATGTCCCCGGCGAAGGTCAGGACCATCGAGCCGGCAGAGAGCGCGAGCGACAACGCCTCGGGATCGCCGGCTGCGCGGGCGACCTCTTGCGCCTCTCGTGCATGCGGGGCGGCTGCCTGCTGGTCGCCGCTCCAGAGCTCCGCGTGCGCCAGCTCCGCCAGCGCCAGCGCGTACGCGGGGCTCGCCGTGTCGGCCGATGCGAGCCGGACGGCCTCCCGCATCGCTCCGACCTCGATGAAGGACAGGCCGCGCATGAAGCGCAAGTGCATGCGCCGGACGCGAAGCTCGGCCGCAGCGAGCGGGTCGGCCCGTTCATCGACGCGCGCGAGCAGTGCCTCGACCGCCTCGAGCTCGATGCTCGTCGCTCCGGCGTCGGCCGACGCCGCGCGCAGGCGCCGAAGCAGATCGTCGAGTGAGGGCCTCGCATCCGGCAGAGCCTCGCGCAGGCTCACCGCCCGACGAAGAAGTCGCAGCTCCTCGGCGCGACCGTCCGCGTGGCCCGCCGCCGCAGCCGCGCGCAGCGCCCACTCGAAGGCGGCCGCGACGTCTCCGGCGCGATACTGATGATCGGCAACGGCGATCACCGACGCGGCGGGCGCCGGGCTCGCGAGTCGCCCGATGAGGAACGCGGCGAATCGGCGATGCCACTCCCGCCGTTCGTCCTCACCGAGTGAGGCCGCCAGCACCTCCGCATTCAGGGGATGGTGGAACCAGTACGAGCCGTCGTCGAGCAGGTCGAGCGTGCCGGAGTCGACGGCCTCGGCCAGGCGATCGCGGATCGCCTCCACCGGCATGTACTGGTCGACCACCTCGGTGAGCTGGCCGGCCTGCATCGCCACGCCGCCCACGGCCAGCGTGATGGCCAGTCGACGCGTCTCGGGCGAGAGACGGAACCATGCCTGCAGCACCGCAGAGGCGAGGTCCGCGGGGATCGCCGCGGGCGCACGGTGCGCATCGGCCGCCAGCCCGCTGACCATGAGGCGCGTGAAGTACGGGTTGCCCCGTGTCCGACCCTGCACGTCGTCGATCAGCGACTGGTGCGGCACGGCGCCGAGCAGGGCGCGGATCTGCTCCGCGGTGCCTGCACGTTCCAGTGGGTGCAGCACGAGGTCGGACACGCGGGGAAGCCGGCGAATGTCTGCCAGCCAGCGCTGCAGCGGATGACCGAGGCCCACCTCGCCCGCGCGGAGCGTGACGATCACGCACAGTCGTCGTCGGGCGGGCCCGGCGATCACGTACATGAGGGCATCGAGCGTCGACTGGTCGGCCCACTGCACGTCGTCGATGACCAGTACGACCGGGTGCTCGCGACATCTCCGGCCGAGCCAGTCGTCGAACCGCACGGTGGCGTCGCGGTCGTCGCCCTCGAGCTCGTCGGAGCCGACGTCGGTGCCGTCCCGGTCCATGGTGCGCAGCGCCGCGCGGATGGGCATCAGGGGAATGGACATCGACGTCAGCGGCAGGCACGCCCCGAACAACGTCGTGGCCTCGTCGGCCCGCGAGCAGGCGTGCACCACCAACGCGGTCTTGCCCACGCCGGCGTCGCCCGAGACGACGAGCGTCTGCGCCTCCCCGGCAGCGGAACGGTCGAGGAGCCCCCTGATGGTCCCGAGTTCACGTTCCCGCCCGACGAACATCGGCGACGACGGCTCGGGTGGCACGGCCACGCTCCCAGTCTGGCACTGGTCGAGGCACGCATATCAGGTCTTTCGGCCCCGATCTCAGGGGGTTCACCCGATCCGGCGCGACCTCCGGACGAGCAGTGTGGTGCCGTCAACATCCGTGGAAGGCGGACAGATCATGAACATCACCCGAAGCGCCGTCGCCTCGATCCTCATCGTCGGAGCAGGAGCGCTCATCGCGACCGCCGCGGCGGGCTCGGCCTCAGCACGCCCGGAGGCGCCGCCGGAGCCGATTCCGGTCGCCGTTCAGTACGCCGAGTGCGCGCTGACCCGCGTCGACACCCAGTTCGCCCGCTGCGATGAACTGACCGGTGCCGGGGTGCCGGCCCCGTCCTGGATCCCCGAGCAGTAGCGGCATCCGTCACCCGCCGGAGCCCCGTGTTTTCGGCGAACGCAGGAGATCGGGTCCTCCCATTGCCGCACAGCGAGGCGAGGTCCCGTTCTCCTGCGTCAGGCAGCTCAGAACGGGAGCAGCGGGTCGATGCCGATCGCGAGGAACAGCAGCGACAGGTACATGATCGACCCGTGGAAGACGCGCATCGGTGAGACGTGCTCGTGCCGGATCGCGAGGTTGTACAGGCGGTGCGTCTCGTAGATGAACCAGACGCCAGTGACGAGTGCGACGGCGGTGTAGACCAGTCCCATCCCGGCGACGGGGATGAGCAGGAGTGAGCACGCAACGGTCGCCCAGGCGTAGAGGATGACCTGCAGGCCGACCTGCGCCCGACCCCGCACGACCGCCAGCATCGGCACGCCTGCCGCTGCGTAGTCGTCTCTGTACTTCATCGACAGCGGCCAGTAGTGCGGCGGCGTCCACAGGAAGATGATCAGGAACAGGATGAACGGAGTCCAGCTCAGGCTCCCGGTGACGGCTGCCCAGCCGATGAGCACGGGCATGCAGCCGGCGACGCCGCCCCAGACGATGTTCTGCGACGTGCGGCGCTTGAGGACGAGGCTGTAGAAGACGACGTAGAGCAGGATGGCGGCCAGCGACAGCGCGGCAGCCAGCCAGTTGGTGAAGATCCAGAGCCAGGCGATGGATGCCGCTCCGAGGCCGTAGGCGAACACCAGGGCTTCTCGGTCGGTGAGTTCGCCCGTCACGAGCGGACGCCCCTGGGTGCGCTTCATGACGCGATCGATGTCGCGGTCGATGTAGCAGTTGAACGCGCCCGCCGAGCCCGCGCTCATGGCGCCGCCGATCAGCGTGGCGATGAGGAGCCACAGGTTGGGCAGGCCGTTCTGGGCGAGGATCATCGTCGGAGCGGTGACGACGAGCAGGAGCTCGATCACCCGCGGCTTGGTGAGCGCGAGATAGGCGGAGAGCTTTCGCCGAACGGTCGCCGCGGGTCGCACCTCGTGCGGGTGTACGGATGCCTGCATCGTTCCTCTTCCGGGCGCGGCCATGAAGCCACTCCTCACACGCCCCGCAACGAGTCTAGGCCATCGCCGCGGCCACCCGAGAAGAGGCGCGACCCGCCGTCGTGGCATCCGGTTGCCATTCTCGGTCGCACCCCGTCATCGAACGATGGCGATCCATATACTGAGGATTGCGTGCCCGGCTTCACGGGCTCGGCGTCGCACTCCCTCGGGGGCGACCGGACCGGGTCCAGCGCTTGGCGGAGACCGCGCCAGAACGTCCTCGGCGGGTCGGGCCGGACGGTTCCCGACGCCGTCACGATCGGAAGGAAGAGCACCTCGTGGCAACTCTGCAGTGGGAATCCATCGACGATCGCGCGGTCGATACCGCCCGTGTCCTCGCGGCCGACGCAGTCGAGAAGGTCGGCAACGGGCATCCCGGCACCGCGATGAGCCTCGCGCCCGCCGCCTACCTGCTCTTCCAGAAGGTCATGCGACGCGACCCCGCCGACCACGAGTGGCTCGGGCGCGACCGGTTCATCCTGTCGGCCGGCCACAGTTCCCTCACGCAGTACATCCAGCTCTACTTCGCGGGCGACGGCCTCGAGCTCGAAGACCTCGAGGCGCTGCGGACCTGGGGCTCGAAGACCCCCGGCCACCCCGAGTACGGGCACACGGACGGTGTCGAGATCACCACCGGCCCGCTCGGCCAGGGCCTCGCGTCGGCGGTGGGCTTCGCCTACGCGTCGCGGTTCGAGCGCGGCCTCTTCGACCCCGATGCCGAGCCCGGTACCAGTCCCTTCGACCACTTCATCTACGTGATCGCGAGCGATGGCGACCTGCAGGAGGGCGTCACGAGCGAGGCATCCTCGCTCGCCGGGCACCAGCAGCTCGGCAACCTCGTCGTCATCTACGACTCCAACCAGATCTCCATCGAAGACGACACGAACATCGCCTTCACCGAAGACGTCGCCAAGCGGTACGAGGCGTACGGATGGCAGGTGCAGACGGTCGACTGGAAGAAGACCGGCGAGTACGTCGAAGACGTCGCCGAGCTGTACCGGGCGATCGAGGCGGCGAAGGCCGAGACCTCGAAGCCCTCGATCATCATCCTGAAGACCATCATCGGCTGGCCCAGTCCCGGCAAGCAGAACACCGGCAAGGTCCACGGGTCCGCGCTCGGTGCGGCCGAGCTCGCGGCCACCAAGGAGGTGCTCGGCTTCGACCCCGAAGAGTCGTTCGTCGTCGACGACGACATCCTCGCGCACACTCGTGCCGCACACGACCGCGGGGCGGCCGAACGGGCCGAGTGGCAGACCGCGTTCGACGCCTGGGCCGCGGCGAACCCCGAGCGCAAGGGGCTCCTCGATCGCCTGGAGGCCGGCGAGCTCCCCGAGGGGCTCGAGTCCGTTCTCCCCGTCTTCGAGGGCGGCACCGAGCTGTCGACGCGGGCGGCCTCAGGCAAGGTCATCAACGCCCTGGCCGCTGAACTGCCCGAGCTCTGGGGCGGATCGGCCGACCT
>DASUVU010000004.1:0-15187 GCA_036378815.1 Agromyces sp.
TGCGCTCTTCGAGCACCACGCCCACGATGCCCGAGCGGCCGCGGCGCAGCGACCGCCCACGCGGGTCGGGTCCGGCATAGCCGAGCTCGGATGCCGCGGCGAGCACGCGCTCCTTCGTGGCATCCGACACCGGACCGGCGCCGCTGAAGGCGAGCGACGCGGTCGACGCGGAGACGCCCGCCTTCGCGGCGACATCGGCGAGCGTCGGACGCGAGATAGCGCCAGCGTGGGACGCAGAGTCCGCGGTCACGCCTCGATTCTACGGTCGAATCGATTCGATCGGGGTGAATCGGCCACGAAGCCTCTGTAACGCAGGAAACTGGGGCGCATCCTCGCTGAGAGCGGGGCCTACGTCCGAGTTTCCTGCGTTAGCCGCGGGCTCGCGGGTTTCGAAATGTGTGCAGCGACGCCGCGCCTACTCGACCACCGCTGCGGCACCCACCTCGTCGCGCGCGGCGACGAACGCCTCGACGCAGCGCCGGATCTCATCCTCCGAGTGCGCCGCCGACAGCTGCACGCGGATCCGCGCCTTGCCCTTCGGCACGACCGGGTACGAGAACGCGGTCACGTAGACGCCGTGCCGCTGCAGCCCGTCGGCGATGCGCGCGGTGAGCGCGGCGTCGCCGAACATGACGGGCACGATCGCGTGTTCTCCGGGCAGCAGGTCGAATCCGGCATCCGTCATCAGCGACCGGAACAGGGCCGCGTTCGCCTTCAGCCGCTCGCGCAGCTCGCCCGACGATGCGAGCAGGTCGAGCGCCTGCAGGGTGCCCGCGACGATCGCGGGCGCCAGCGTGTTGGAGAAGAGGTACGGCCGTGCGCGCTGGCGCAGCAGGTCGACGATCTCCTGGCGGGCGGACACATAGCCGCCGGATGCCCCGCCGAGCGCCTTCCCGAACGTGCCGGTCGTGATGTCGACCCGGCCCTCGACGCCGCAGTACTCGGGCGTTCCCCGTCCGTGCTCGCCGACGAAGCCCACCGCGTGGGAGTCGTCGACGAAGACCATCGCGTCGTACCGGTCGGCGAGGTCGCAGATCTCCCGCAGGGGCGCGATGTAGCCGTCCATCGAGAAGACCCCGTCGGTGACGATCACGCGCCGGCGTGCGTCGGATGCCTCGACGAGTTGCGCCTCGAGGTCGGCCATGTCGCGGTTGCGGTACCGGTACCGGCGCGCCTTCGAGAGCCGGATGCCGTCGATGATCGACGCGTGGTTCAGCTCGTCGGAGATGATGGCGTCATCGGGTCCGAACAGCACCTCGAAGACGCCGCCGTTCGCGTCGAAGCACGACGAGAACAGGATCGTGTCGTCGTATCCGAGGAACTCCGACACCCGGCGCTCGAGGGCGACGTGCTGCTCCTGCGTGCCGCAGATGAAGCGCACGCTCGCCATGCCGTAGCCCCACTCGTCGAGGCCGCGGTGCGCCGCCTCGACGATGCGCGGGTCGTTCGCGAGCCCGAGGTAGTTGTTGGCGCAGAAGTTCAGCACCTCGCGGCCGTCAACCTCGACCTCCGAAGACTGGGGGCCGTGGATGCCGCGCTCGCGCTTCGTGAGCCCGGCCGCCTCGATCTCGTCGAGTTCGGCGCGAAGCTGTTCGCGAATGGTTCCGTACATGTCTAGACCTCCGTCCAGTCGAGGATGACCTTGCCGACGCCGCCGGATGCCGCGGCGTCGAACGCGGCCCGCCACGCGTGCGCCGGGTAGCGGTCGCTGATGATCGACGCGACCCGCGAGCGCAGCTCGGAGCTCGTCTGCAGCATCGCGCTCATCGAGTTCCACGTCTCGAACATCTCGCGTCCGTAGATGCCCTTCATCGTGAGCATGTGCGTCACGACCTTGCCCCAGTCGATGGCGAACGGCTCGGCGGGCAGGCCGAGCAGCGCGATGCGTCCGCCGTGGTTCATGTTCTCGATCATCTCGGGCAGCGCCCTCGCCGATCCCGACATCTCGAAGCCGACGTCGAAGCCCTCGCGCATGCCGAGTCGGCCCTGCACGTCGTGGATCCGTTCGTGCGACACGTCGACCGCGGCATCCGCCCCCATCGCACGCGCGAGCTCGAGGCGGGCCGGGCTCACGTCGCTCGCGACGATGAATCGAGCGCCGACATGCCGGGCGACCGCGATCGACATCAGGCCGATGGGCCCGCAACCGGTGACGAGCACGTCCTCGCCGACGACCGAGAACGCGAGCGCCGTGTGCACGGCGTTGCCGAACGGATCGAAGATCGCCCCGACCTCGGGGTCGACGGTCGAGTGGTGCACCCACACGTTCTCGCCCGGGATGACGATGTACTCCGCGAACGCGCCATCGCGGTGCAGGCCGACGCCCTTCGTGCGGATGCACATCTGGCGACGACCCGCCCGGCAGTTGCGGCACATCCCGCACACGATGTGGCCCTCGCCCGACACGTGGTCGCCCACGGCGACGTCGTGCACCAGGTCGCCCACCTCGACGACCTCGCCGTAGAACTCGTGACCCGGGATGAGCGGCGCCCGGATCTCGGCGGCGGCCCAGTCGTCCCACCGCTCGATGTGGAGGTCGGTTCCGCAGATGCCGGTCCGCAGGACGCGGATCTTCACCTCTGCGGGGCCCGGCTCGGGCTCGGGTCGGTTGACGAGTTCGAGTCCCGCTGCGGGCGCGGGCTTGTACAGGGCCTTCATCGGCGATGCCTTCTTCGTACGGGCGCCCGCGGGGTGGGCCGGCGCCGGGCTCGTGCGCCGAGGGTCACGGCGCACGTCGAGGTGACCGGATCATCGTACCGACCCGACGTGAAGCGGATCGATCGGCGGACATGCCTGCGACGCACGGCTTGCGGGCGGCGAGTGGTCGGGCGTATCGTGGTCGAATCGATTCGATCGAATCGATTCGAGCCAAGGTTTCCCGACCATGGGTGTCCGTCTGCTCCCGTCAGCTCGAGCACCATCCGAGCAGGACCCCGGCCGCTATCCCGATCACCACTCCGACCACGAGGCAGTAATGTCGCAGCACCAGCACACTGATACCGACATGGCGAAGACCGACCGACCGCACCCCGTGAACCCGGCCGCGCCCACGCGACCGCGGCGCGAGCTGGTGGCGTGGCGCAACGCGATCTTCACGATCTTCTTCCTGTCGGGGCTGAGCCTCGCGAGCTGGGTCGCCCGGCTCCCCGCGATCCGCGACGAGATCGGCGTCAGCACGCAGGGCGTCGGCCTCGTGATCCTCGCGGGGTCGATCGCCTCCATCCTCGGGCTCGTCGGCGCGCCGTGGATCATGGCACGCTTCGGCGCCCGGCTCGGCATGTCCGGTGTCCTGCTGCTCGTCGCAGCAGCACTCGTGCTGATCGGGATCGGCGGCTCCATCGCCCCGTCGGTGACGCTCGTCGTGATCGGCCTCGCGATGTTCGGGTTCGGCAACGGATCCGTCGACGTCATGATGAACGTCGAGGGAGCCGAGGCCGAACGCGAGCTCCGCAAGACCGTCATGCCGCTCATGCATGCGTTCTTCAGCTTCGGCACGGTCGCCGGCGCCGCACTCGCGGTCGCGGCATCCGCAATCGCCCTTTCGGTGTGGGCGCACCTCGGGATCATCGCCGCCCTCATCGCCGTGACCGCGATCGTCGCCGTTCGGTTCGTGCCCGTGCGCGAGGAGCTCGGCGACGACCCGCACGGCGATACCCCCCGCGAGCCCTGGAGCACGCGACTCAAGCGCAGCCTTCGGGTCTGGGCCGACCCGCGCCTGCTCCTGATCGGCGTGGTCATGCTCGGCATGTCGTTCGCCGAGGGCAGCGCCAACGACTGGCTGGCCATCGCCGCCGTCGACGGGCACGACCTCGACCAGACCGCCGGCGCTGCGATGTTCACCGTGTTCACGATCGCCATCACCGCCGCCCGCGTCGTCGGAGGCCCGTTCATCGACCGGTTCGGCCGGGTGGCGATGCTGCAGAGCATGTCGGTCATCGGCGTCGTCGGCCTCGCGCTGTTCATCTTCTCGAGCGAGCCATGGATGATCGTCGCTGGCACGGTGCTCTGGGGCATCGGCTGCTCGCTCGCCTTCCCGGTCGGCATGTCGGCCGCCGCCGATGTCCGCGACCGAGCGGATGCCGCGGCTCGCGTCAGCGCGGTCGCGATGATCGGGTACTGCGCGTTCCTGGTCGGCCCGCCCCTGATCGGGTTCCTGGGCCAGCAGTTCGGCATCCTCAACGGACTCATCCTGCTGCTCGGACTCATGGCGGTGGCGGGCCTGGCCGCGCCGGCGGCCCGCGAGCAGACCGGCCCCCGAGCGCGGGCTCGCGGCTGACAGCATCGCGCAGCAGAATGCGGGTATGAACGAGCAAGACACGCCCGCGGCCGCGGCAGCCGCCGCCGTTGATCAGCCTCGACCCGAGCACACCCGACCGCGCGGTGTCGACGACGCGACCGTCGACGCGCTGGGCAAGCTCTCGGAGGCGCTCGAGGTGATCGAGGACGCCCGGGGCTCGCTCTACCGCTTCCACCGGCTGACCGGCACCGCCGACCTCGCCATCGGCGAGGCCGTCGAGATGCTGCGTGCGGCCGGACACGATGCGATCGCCGACCGCATCGACGAGGAGGTCGTCGGACGCAACGTGCTCGAGGGTCGCTGGACGTTCCAGATCGTCGAGGAGTACGACGACGGCTACTACACGGCGGTCAAGGACGCCGAGCGGGCCGCCCGAGACGCACTCATCGAGGGTCGTCGCCACATCTACGAGTCCGAGATGAAGGAGCGCGAGCGCACGCACGGGCTCCGCCACCACGAGGCTCGACCCGACGACTCGCCGCGGCAGGCCTGAGCGCGACCACGACGCCGACCCGCGGCATCCGCTCGCCGTACACTCGACAGGTGCGCCTCGTCATCGCCCGATGCTCCGTCGACTACGCGGGGCGGCTCTCCGCCCACCTTCCGCTCGCGACACGCCTGCTGATGGTCAAGGGCGACGGCAGCCTGCTCGTGCACTCCGACGGCGGCAGCTACAAGCCGCTCAACTGGATGAGCCCGCCGTGCATTCTCGAGACGGTCGCCCCTGACGACGAGCAACAGGCCGCCGGTGTCGCCGAGGTGTGGCGGGTCACGCACCGGAAGACCGCCGACCAGCTCATCGTCTCGATCCACGAGGTGCTGCACGACTCCGCGCACGAGCTCGGCGCCGACCCGGGCCTGCAGAAGGACGGCGTCGAGGCCCACCTGCAGCAGCTGCTGGCCGAGCAGATCGAACTCCTCGGCGAGGGCCACCGTCTCGTACGTCGTGAGTACATGACGGCGATCGGGCCGGTCGACATCCTGGCGACGGATGCCACGGGCGCATCGGTCGCCGTCGAGCTCAAGCGCCGCGGCGACATCGATGGGGTCGAGCAACTCACCCGCTACCTGGAGCTCATGAACCGCGACCCTCGTCTCGCGCCGGTGCGCGGCGTGTTCGCCGCCCAGGAGATCAAGCCGCAGGCCCGCACGCTCGCGGAGGACCGCGGCATCCGATGCGTCGTGCTCGACTACGACGCGATGCGCGGCATCGACAGTGGACACGCCCGGCTGTTCTGAACCAGCCCCTTGTGGCGGCCGTCCCATTGTGAGAGCGTTCTCTCCCTGAGAATCACTCAGATTACGTACCCCTATGATGATGCGATGACTTCCACGATGCCCACTCAGACCATCGCGCCCCCGCGAACCTGGTCGGCCGTGCTGTTCGACCTCGACGGCACGATCGTCGACTCCGCAACCGACATCACGGCGTCGCTCGCGCACATGTTCGCTGAACTGGGACTCGATGTCCCCTCCGACGAGGTGCTGCGCTCGTACGTGGGCCCGCCGCTGCTCGACAGCCTGCGCCTCACCGCGGGCTTCGACGACGCCGAGGCATGGGAGGCCCTGAACATCTACCGCGACCACTACGGCGAGCACGTGCTGCGCTCCCCCGTGTTCCCGGGCGTCACCGGTGTACTCCAGCGGGTCCACGCGGCCGGCATCCCGATCGCCCTCGCGACCTCGAAGCCCGAGTCGATGGCTCGCGTCGTGCTCGACCACGCCGACCTCAGCCAGTACTTCACGGTCATCACGGGCGCGAGCGACGACGAGGAGCTGAGCACGAAGGCCGACGTCGTCGCCGAGGCCCTGCGGCGCCTGCAGGCCAAGGGCATCGACACGACCGACGCGGTCATGGTCGGCGACCGCGGCTACGACACCCTCGGCGCCGCCGCGAACGGCGTCCCGACCATCATGGTCGAGTGGGGCTACGGCTCCCCCGCCGAGGCCGGCGACGCGCTCGCCGTCGTGCACTCCACCGACCAGCTGCGCTCACTGCTGGTCGGCACGGCTCAGTAGGCTCAGTAGCCAGCCTCAGTAGCCGCCCGCCCGCGGCACGACTTCGACGGTGAACGTCACGGTGTCGCCCGACTCGCCGTTCTCGAGCACGACCTCGGTCTCGCCGACCGACTCGGCGGTGAGGCCCGGGTTGAACTGAGCGCTCCCGTCGTCACGGCCCGGCACGAACTCGACGACCCCCGGGTCGGAGATGGTCGCTGTCCATTCGGTGAACGTCTCGTCGTCGCCGGTCAGGTCGATCGAGCCGCCCTCCGTCACCTCGATCGTCGTGCCGTCGACCGAGCCGAGCTCCACGATCACCGGCGGAAGCGCCGACGCGTCCTCCGACGCGTCTCCCCCTGGTCCATCGGTCGAGCAGCCGGCCAGGCCGAGCCCTGCCGCACCCACGGACGCGAGCAGCACGGATGCCGCCACCCGACGCCACGCGACCGTCCCCCGCGTTCCCAACATCGCCGACCCCCTGCGCCCGATCGTACCGACCGCATGATCCGGCGAATGCGAGACCGTCGGCGCAATTTCTCACCACCCACGCCGCAGATTTCGCGAGATCCCGCCCGTATCAGCACCGCACCGGCGGCGAATTCGTTAACTTGAGGCATCCTCACGCAAGAAATCTCCGTTCACATCTTCCCCTGACCCCCCTTCTCGGGGCAGGATTCCGTTTACGTCCGTCTACCGGCGGACGTTGTTTCGTGTCCCGACTCATCTCGCCGGGGCATCCGAAGGGAGAAGCATGTCTGGATTCACGCCCCGCGCGCGCAAGCGCGCGGTCGCGGCCATTCCAGTGCTCGCACTCGCCGCCACCGGTCTGGTGTCGCTGGGAGCGAGCGCTGCGGTCGCAGCCGAGTCGCCGGTGTCGCCGCCGGTGATCGGCGACTCCGAGTACTACATGAACTACGTGGCCCCACGCGCCGAGGCGGCATTCGGTTCCGACGATGAGGTCGGTGTCGACATCTCAGGCGCCGGTAACGCCGGTTCTGCCGACGCCGTCGACGCGGATGCGGCCCTCGCCAAGGCCGACGCGCTCGACCGCAAGTTCGGCCAGGGCAACCCG
Organism: Agromyces sp.; assembly: GCA_036378815.1. Taxonomy (GTDB): domain Bacteria; phylum Actinomycetota; class Actinomycetes; order Actinomycetales; family Microbacteriaceae; genus Agromyces. The sequence continues at coordinate 7,371 of DASUVU010000004.1, forward strand.
GTCGCCGCGCAGGGCCTCGCCATGCTGGAGTCGGAGTCGATCCAGACCGGCAAGAGCCCGAAGGCGATCAAGCAGAAGCAGCTCAAGCAGTCGACGACGACGCAGGAAGCCAAGCTGCTGACGATCCTCGTCGAGTTCTCCGACACCGCGAACGACGACTTCAGCACGTCGTACGTGCCCACCGCGTTCGGTGCGACCGACTGCAAGCCGGGCGAGGTGCAGAACGGCCCCCTGCACAACAACATCCCGAACCCCGCCGACTACGACCTCGAAGACAACAACTCCATGTGGGTCGAGGACTTCTCGTCCGAGCACTTCAACAAGATGCTGTTCACCGACGAGGGCATCACGCAGCGAGTGCGCACCGACCTCACCGGCCCCGATGGCAAGCCCGGCTTCGACATCTCGGGCTACACGATGAAGAACATGTACGAGGAGATGTCGCGTGGCGCCTACACGGTGCACGGCTCCGCGACCCCGTGGATCACGGTGCCCCACTCCGAGGCGTACTACGGCGCGAGCCTCTGCTTCCAGAACGAGGCGGGCGTGTACGAGGCCGGCGCCATCCAGGACATGCAGGGCCACCCCGACAACCCGCTCGGTCCCGGCCAGCTGCCCATCGACGCGGTCGCGGCCCTCGCCGCGGCGCAGCCCGACTTCCCGTGGGCCGACTACGACATCGAGGACCAGGGCGACCGCGACGGCGACGGCAACGTGCTCGAGCCCGACGGCGTGATCGACCACGTCGTGCTGGTGCACGCCGGTGAGGACAAGTCCGGCGGCGGCGGCGCCGAGGGCACCTACGCCCTGTGGGCGCACTCGTCGGCCGTGACCGGCGGCGCAGCCATCCCCGGCACCGACCTCAAGCTGTCGAACTACATCGTGCAGCCCGAGGACTCCGGCGTCGGCGTGTTCGCGCACGAGTACGGCCACGACCTCGGCCTTCCCGACCTGTACGACACGTCGAACGTGGCGAGCTCCGACATCGACTTCTGGGACCTGATGTCGTCGGGTTCGCACGCGGGCCCGATCTTCCAGTCGATGCCGACCCACATGGGTCTCTGGGACAAGTGGGTGCTCGGCTGGGCCGACCCGGTCGAGCTCAACCCCGGTGACGACGCCACGACCGTCAAGGTCGGGCAGAACTCGCGGCCGAAGAAGGGCACGGAGGACGGTGTCAAGATCAACCTGCCCGACAAGGTGGTCACGCTCGCCACACCGCACAGCGGCGACAACATGTGGTACACCGGCGGCGACCAGGAACTGGCCGACATCAAGATCGCCCGGGAGGTGCAGGTCCCGAACGCGGCCGACGCCAAGTTCTGGATGTGGAACGACTACGTGATCGAGTCGGACTGGGACTTCGGCTTCGTCGAGGTCTCGACCGACGGCGGCGCGACGTGGTCCGAGCAGAAGGTCTACGCGGAGAACGGCACCGAGGTGTCGACGCCCGACGGCTACGCCGACCCCAACGGTCGCATGGCCGACTACGGCAACAAGAAGTACGGCCTCACGGGTGACACCCACGGCTGGGCGCACCACTACATCGACCTCTCGGCGTACGCCGGACAGACGGTCGACGTGCGACTGCGACTGGCGACGGATGCCGCATACCAGGACCGCGGATGGTTCAGCGATGACTTCGCGCTGACCAGCGCCGGCACCCAGGTGTGGAGCGACGACGTCGAGAGCGGCGAGAACGGCTGGACCCCCGAGGTCGCGTCGTTCACGACGACCACCGGACCCGGATGGCGCATCGACACCGGTACGTCGATCAAGGCGCAGTACTACCTGGTCGAGTGGCGCAACTTCGACGGCTTCGACGAGGGCCTGAAGTACGCGTACAACTCCGTGTACAGCGTCGATGCGTGGAAGGTCGAGAAGCTCGCCTACAACGCGCCCGGTGCGCTGGTCTGGTACCGCGACACCACGTACGGCAGCTCGAACCAGATCACGACGAACGAGGCGGCACTGCCGAGCTACGGAGCGAAGGGCGGCCTGCTCATCGTGGACAGCCACTTCAACCCGCTGCAGCGCACGGGTGCGGCGGCCGACCTCGACCCGTCGGTGCTCAACGTGATGCCGTCGCGGGCGCAGTCGTCGAACGCGGCGTTCGGCCTGACCAAGACGTACCCCTTCACGGAGTGCATCACGGATGCCGCGCTCACCGAGTACTGCAGTGACGTCGCGGCCCAGGCGCCGGTGAGCACCTTCACCGACGACCAGGGCTGGGTGCCCGGATTCGCCCTGAACGAGGTCACCGGTCAGCTGTACTACCGCGATCGCGACGCCTCGACGGTCGTCCCGTCGGTGGGCAACGCGCTGTACACGACGCCGCTGTACGACCTGCTGGGCAACCGCCTTCCGGCGTACGACGGTCTCGACATCGGCCTCGGTCCGTTCGGCTCGGGCAACCCGGCCGACTCGGGTGTGGGCTACGGCACGGTCATCACGGTCAAGAAGGCCATGGACGACAATCGCGCCGCACTGATCAGCATCACCCCGCCGCGCGCGGAGTGAACTGACGCAACCACCGACGAGGCGTCGGCCCCACCGGGGTCGGCGCCTCGTCGCATGCGTGGTCGAGGAGCGCCGCGGAGGGCGGCCTACTCGATCACCGGGACGAGGCGCTCGAGTCCGTCCAGCAGGCGGTCGAGGCCACCGGCCGATCCGTCGTCGTCGCGAACCGCGTCGGCCGTCGCCTCGGTGAGGGGGAACCCCGCGGCATCCGACCAGAGCGGTTCACCGGGTTCGCCCGCCGGCGCGCCGAGCCCGGCAGCGCTCGCCGCGTCGAGCAGGGCCGTGCCGAACACGTACGCGCGCACCGCACCCGCGGCACGCGCGGCATCGGCCGGCGGCATCCCCTCGTCGGTGAAGCCGGCGATGAGCACCTCGTTGAGGGCGAGTGCATGCGCCCCGTCGAGGGGTCCACTCGTCACGAGCACGATCGCACCGGGGTGTTCGGCGAATCGCGAACGGAGCGTCGCGGCGAGCGCGTGCACCCGCTCGCGCCACGACAGCCGGGTGTCGGATGCCGCAGCGAGATCCAATGTCGAGAGCAGGTGCTCGACCATGGCCCGTTGCAAGGCGCCCTTCGATGGGAAGTACGTGTAGAGCGCGGCGGGAGTGAGGTGCAGCGCTGCGGCGACGGCCCGAACGGAGACGGCGGCGAAGCCCTTCTCCTCGAGGACGCCGAAGGCGGCGGCGACGACGTCGGCCTGGCTGAGGCTCCGCCTCGGTCCGGGTTTCATGGGGCTCCTCGTGATCAGCCACCCACGCTAATGCAACGCACCGACGCGCGACGTCACCTCACGAATCGCACCTGGGTGACCTGCCAGTCATCGTCGAACATCGTTGCGCCGTCGAGCTCGAACCCGTTGCGCCGGTAGAACGCGTGCGCGCGCGGATTGTCGTCGATCGCCCAGAGATACGCGGGCCTCTCGCCGATGGAGGCGTCGAGGAGTGCCTGGCCGACGCCGGTGCCGTGGTGCGCGTCGAGCACGTAGAGCCCCTCGAGCATGAGCTCGCGTGGGCCGTCGGCCTCGTACCCTCGGCTCGTGTTGGCCCACCCGACCACCTCGTCGTCGACCGTCGCGACCCAGATGGACATGCGGTGGAACCCCGCCGGCGCTGGGTACACGTCGTTCGCGATCGCGAGGTTCGCCGTCCAAACCGCGATCCGGTCGGTCATCGTCCACGCCTCGATGCGCTCGCGTTCCACTCGCCCGGGCTGCGCGTACGTGGTCTGGTGGCTGTGCCAGTGCACGACGGCGATGCCCGGCGCGTCGGCGATCCCGGCGGGGCGGATCACGGCGGCTCGCGGCATCCGTGCATCATATCGAGCGGAATCCGCTGTCGAACGGATGCCGCGACCGGTCCCGCCCCGCCCCCATCGGGTGATGGACGGCGGCCGTCGCGACGCCCAAAATGGCACCATGGGGCGTCGAAGCGGATGCAGCCCGATCACGCGTGCGGGATGGCCGTGAGCGGGCGCTCCGACGTGCCCGTGATCCGTACCCCCGACCAGCGGCTGCGGGTCTTCGTCAGCTCCACCCTCAAGGAACTGGAGCCCGAACGCCGCGCCGTGCGTGCCGCCATCGAACGGCTGCGGCTCGCGCCGGTGATGTTCGAGCTGGGCGCCAGGCCGCACCCGCCGCGGCAGCTGTATCGGGCGTACCTCGAGCAGAGCGATGTCTTCGTCGGCATCTACTGGCAGCAATACGGCTGGATCGCGCCCGGCGAAGATGTGTCGGGCCTCGAGGACGAGTACCGCCTCGCGCCCAGTGAGATGCCGAAGCTCATCTACGTGAAGCGGCCGGCGGAACCGGAGGCCAGGCTCGCCGAACTGATGGAGCGCGTACGCGGCGACGACACGGCGTCGTACACGGCGTTCTCGACGCCCGACGAGCTCGCCGAACTCGTCACGGCCGACCTCGCGACGTTGCTCGCCGAGCGATTCGATGCCTCGCTCCGGGCCGCGGCGCCCGCACCCGATTCCGAACCGATGCCCGCACCACGCCTTCCCGAGCCGTACTCCGACGCGCTGGGGCGCGAGCACGACGTGGCGACGCTGCTGGACTGGCTGGCCGAGGACGGCCAGCGGCTCGTCACCCTGGTGGGCCCGGGTGGGATCGGCAAGAGCCGGCTCGCGATCGAGGTCGCTCGACACGCCGGCTCAGGATACGACCGGGTGACGTTCGTGTCGCTGGCGCAGGTGCGCGATCCCACCGACGTACTCGGCGCGATCGCGCGAGACCTCGGGGTCCGCGACACCGGCGACGCACCCCTCAGCGAACAGCTCGGCATCGCGCGCGCCGGGCGACGAGACCTCATCGTGCTCGACAACTTCGAGCAGGTCGTCGACGCCGCTCCCGATGTGGTCGCTCTCCTCACCGATCTGCCGGGCGCCACGTTCCTGGTGACCAGCCGCATCCGACTGCGGGTGCGCGGGGAACGGGTCTTCGACGTCGAACCGCTCGGCCTGCCGCCGGAGCCCTCGGAGGCGTCGACCGAGGCCATCCTCGAGGCGCCGGCCGTGCAGTTGTTCCTGGATCGCGCGCGGGCGGCAGATCCCAGATTCGACGTGACCGACGAGAACGCCGAGGACGTCGCCCGCATCTGCCGTGCCCTCGAAGGCGTGCCGCTGGCGATCGAGCTCGCGGCCGCCCGCATCCGCGCGCTCACCCCGACCGCCATGCTCGCCCGGCTGGATCACGTGCTGCCGCTGCTCGTCACGTCGGCGCGGGATGCGCCCGAGCGCCAGCGCACGATCCAGGCCACGGTGGAGTGGAGCGTCGACCTGCTGGGAGCCGACGCGCGAGCGCTGTTCGAACGGATCGGGGTGTTCGTGGGCGACTTCAGCCTCGACGCCGTCGAGGCGATCGCCAGCGACGAACCCTGGGCTGGCGACCTGCTCGAGACCCTGCTCGAGCTCGTCGACGGGAGCCTGCTGCGCCAACGAGACGACCACGGCCTGCCGTTCTTCTCGATGCTCGTGCCGGTTCGCGAGATGGCGGCCGCACGTTTCGAACTCCTCCCGGATGCCGCGTCGGTGCGCCGCGCGCACGCCGAATACTACGTACGTCTCGCTGCAGAGACGGAGCCGCTGCTGCGGGGCGCGACCCAGTTCGCGGCGCTCGACCGGCTCGAGGCGGAGCGTGACAACCTGCGGACCGGGTACCGTCACCTGATCGCCATCGGCGAGGTCGATCCGGTCGCCGACGCCGTCTGGCACCTGTTCCTCTACTGGTGGATCCGAAGCCTGATGCCCGAGGTCAAGGCATGGATGGAGATCGTGCTCGACTCCGGGCGCTCCCTCTCGCCCCGCACCCGCGCGATCGCGCGGGCCTACTCGTCCTGGGTCGCCGTGTGGCAGCCGGATGCGGAGATCACGACGGAGCCCATGGACGAGGTGATCGAGCTCTTCCGCACGGTCGGCGACCAGTTCAGCGAAGGACTCGCGCTCACCATCGCGGCGCTCTCGCACATGTCGGCGCTGCCCGCCGATCTCGAACGTGCGGAGGCGCTGGAACGCTCGGCGCTCGAGTTGCCGGCGGTGCGGCGTGATGCCACCTTCGTGTCACTGTACGAATCCAATCTCGGTCGCATCCTGCTGGCCCGCGGGGACCTCGCCGGCGCGGCCGAGCACTTCGACCGTGCTCGTGAGGGCGCAGGGCGCACGGGCGATCGATTCGCCGAACGCATCGCCCTCATCCAGATCGGATGGCTCCGGCTCATGCAGGGTGAACCGCAGCCCGAGCTGTTCGCCCTCGCCTTGGCGACCTCCGTGCGCCTGCGCAACGTCGACGGAGACGCCTACGCGCTCGTGGGGCTCTCCGCCTGCGCTGCCGCGCGCGGAGACATCGAGCGCGCCGGTTTCCTCCTGGGAGCGGCCGAGGCGCTTCGTGCTCGGACGGGAATCGGGGACCAGCGCTCGTTCGTCACCTACGAGGCGTTCGTCGATGCCGTACTCGCGACCGATCGCGCTGCCGAGTTCGAGGCGTCACGGGTCGTGGGCCGACGGATGCCGCGACGCGCCGTACTCGAGATGGCACTCGATCCCGACACCGTGGCAGCCGCGACCGGCCAGCCGAGCCGGTCGCAGACGCCGGCCTCGAGGGTGTCTCCGTGAGCGGCGCGGCCGACGCTCGGGTGATCCGAACGCCCGACCAGCGTCTGCGGGTCTTCGTCAGCTCCACCCTCAAGGAACTGGAGCCCGAGCGCCGCGCCGTCCGTGCCGCCATCGAGCGGATGCACCTCGCGCCCGTCATGTTCGAGCTGGGTGCGCGGCCGCATCCGCCGCGCGAGCTGTACCGCGCCTACCTCGAGCAGAGCGACGTCTTCGTCGGCATCTACTGGGAGCAGTACGGCTGGATCGCGCCCGGCGAGGAGATCTCGGGGCTCGAGGACGAGTACCGCCTCGCCCCTCGCGGGATGCCGAAGCTCATGTACGTCAAGCAGCCGGCCGAGCGCGAAGCACGGCTCGACGACCTCATCGGCCGCATCCGCGACGACGACACCACGTCGTACAAGGCGTTCTCCACCGCCGACGAGCTGGCCGATCTCCTCGAAGGCGACCTCGCCACGCTGCTCGCCGAGCGATTCGACGCGTCGCGGGCGGACACGCCGACGGCTGCTCCCGCTCCGCCCGCCGCCGAGTCTCCGGCGACCGGGCGGATTCCCGCGCCCTTCACCGACGCAGTGGGCCGCGAGGACGACGTCGCGGCCCTGCGGACCCTGCTGGTCACCGACTCCCGGCGACTCGTCACGCTCGTCGGTCCCGGCGGCGTCGGCAAGAGCCGCCTCGCGATCGAGGTCGCACGCGACGCCGGCCCATCCTTCGACCGCGTGACGTTCGTGCGGCTCGAACACGTGCGTGACCCCGCCGAGGTGCTCCCGGCGATCGCGCGCGAGCTGGGCGTGCGTGTGACCGGTGATCGGCCCATTCCCGGACTCCTGGGAACGGCGCGGGCCGGACGGCGCGACCTCATCGTGCTCGACAACTTCGAGCAGGTCGTCGACGCGGCGCCCGACGTCGTCGAGCTGCTCTCCGACCTGCCCGACGCGACCTTCCTCGTGACCAGCCGCGTGCGGCTCCGCGTCCGCGGGGAGCAGGTCTTCGACGTCGAACCGCTCGCCGTCCCGCCGGACCCCGCACACATCGACGTCGACACCATCCTCCGGTCGCCCGCAGTCCGGCTCTTCCGCGATCGCGCGCGGGCCGCCGACCCCAGGTTCGACGTGACCGCCGAGAATGCCGCGGATGTCGCCCGGATCTGCCGCGCCCTCGAGGGCGTGCCGCTGGCGATCGAGCTCGC
>DASUVU010000005.1:0-5623 GCA_036378815.1 Agromyces sp.
TGGTTCGGTCGCATCGCGCACGCCGCTCCACGGCTCGGCGGCCTGCGGCGGGCGAAGCCGATTCGCCCCGACGGGCGGCGCGGCGTACGGAACGCCGAGGAACGCGTGCACTCCGTCAACGACGTCTCCGCGGAGCTCGCCCTGCGAAATCCTGACCAGCGCGCCCATACCGCGACTCTGCTCTTCTGCGGTCTCCGATGGTGGGGCGAAGGTCCCGGGACCAACGGCTCTGCGCCGTGATGGCAACTCGGCGAAGAATCGGGCTCATGACACGACGTTCGCGCGCGGCGGCGGCGGCGGTGGTGGTCCTCCCGGTCGCGGTCGGTTACCTGGCGTTGCAGTGGCTCGGTCGAACCTCGGGATCGACCGCCGCTGAACGTCGAGCGTCGATGCCGGGCGACGAGCTGGTGCGACATCCGCAGGTCGGAGCCACCCACGCCGCCACCATCCCGGCTCCACCCGACCGGATCTGGCCGTGGTTGGCGCAGGTCGGCTGGCATCGTGGCGGCTGGTACACCCCGCGCTGGGTCGATGTGCTGTTGTTCCCCGACAACTGGCCGAGCACCCAGCGGATCCTCGACGAGTACCAGGAGCCGGCGGTCGGCGACTTCATCCCCGACGGATCACCCGGCACCGAGTGCGGGTTCATCGTGCGGGAGGTCGCTCGGGCCGAACGGCTGGTTCTGGAGTCGACGTCGCATCTGCCGCTCTCGTGGCGCCGGCGGGGTGCGGCGCATCTCCACTGGAGTTGGAGCTTCCGGCTCACGCCGGTCGACGGGGGGCGTGCGACTCGGATCGTCTTCCGGTGGCGTGCTCGAACGAGCCCGTGGTGGCTCACCGTGGGCGCGCACCTCACGATCATTCCCGCGGACTACGTCATGTCGAGCGGGATGCTGCGGGGCCTCCGCGGTCGCGCCACCGGAGTGTCGTGGGAGGCGCCCGCTGACCGCGCTCGGTAGGGTCTGACGCATGGACGCGAAGGGCCGCACCCGCGTGCTGCTCACCGGCGCCACGGGCAACCTCGGCCGTGCGGTGCTCGACGAGCTGCGCGAGCGCGACGACCGGGTCACGGTGCTCGCACTCGCCCGACCGACCGAACGCAGTCGTGCCGTCCTGGAGCGCTACGCCGGCATGGAGAACCTCGAGGTGGCCTGGGGCGACCTGACGGATGCCGCGTCGGTCGCCGCGTGCGTACGCCGCGTCGGCGTCGTGCTGCACGCCGGCGGACTGGTCTCGCCCGAGGCCGACGAGCATCCCGAGCTCGTGCAGCCCGTGAACGTCGGCGGCATCCGGAACATCATCGCCGCGGTGAGGGCGCTGCCCGACCCCGCCGCAGTTGCGGTCGTCGGCATCGGCTCGGTCGCCGAGACCGGCCCGCGCAACCCTCCGCGCCACTGGGGCCGCGTCGGCGACCCGGTGCAGATCTCGAGGTTGGACGAGTACGGGCTCAGCAAGGTCATCGCCGAACGCGAGCTCGTGGACTCGGGCCTACCGAAATGGACCTGGCTTCGACTGCCGGGCATCATCCATCCCGCGATGCTCGGCATCCGCGACCCGATCATGACGCACCTCACGATCGGCGACGTCATGGAGTGGGTGTCGGCCGATGACGCGGCACGCCTCCTTGCGAACCTCTGCGATCCGGATGCCGCGGCCGAGGTCTGGGGCAGCGTGTACAACGTCGGGGGTGGCGACGGCTGGCGCCTCACGAACTGGGAGTTCCTGGGCGCGCTCGGACGGGCGATGGGCGTGCGCGACATCCGCCGCTGGTACGACCGCAACTGGTTCGCCACCCGCAACTTCCACGGCCACTGGTACACCGACAGCGACCGGCTCGAGGAGCTCGTGCCGTTCCGGCGCGACACGTTCGACGGCGCGCTGGGCCGTGCGACCGCGGCCGCGCCCGCCACCGTGAGAAATGCCGGGCGCGTGCCGGCCTGGATCGTCAAGCGGTTCGCGATGCGGCGACTGGCACGGATGCCGCGGGGCACGATGGCTGCGGTCCGTGACCATGACGAGGCGAGGATCGCCGCGTTCTTCGGGTCGCTCGACGCCTGGCGCGCGATCGGAGACTGGTCGACGTTCGAGCCGCCGGACCCGTCACGGGTGCCGACGCTGCTCGACCACGGATACGACGAGTCGAGGCCGCCGGCGCAGTGGACGGCGAGCGACTACGCGGGAGTCGCGACGCACCGAGGCGGGCGACTGTTGAGCTCCGAGGTGCCGATCGGCGACATCGCGGCCCCCCTCTCATGGGCGTGCGCCGGCGGCCACGAGTTCCGCGCGAGTCCGCGCCTCGTGCTCGGCGTGGGTCACTGGTGTCCCGTCTGCGTGGCCGACCCGGCCGGGTATGCGACGCAGGCGGGCGCGAACGCCTTCCTCGCCCAAGTCGTCGAGCACGAGAGCGATACGCTGACCTCAACCCCCACCTGAAAGGCCGCGCGATGAGCACCCCTCACAATCCGTATCAGTCCGTCGCCCCCGCCGGCTGGCACCTCGAACCGTCGACCGGCAAGTACCGGTGGTGGGACGGAGCGAACTGGACCGTCTACTACGAGCAGATGCCGATGGAGGCGCCGCGGACGCAAGCCCAGGCGTTCGTGGCACAGCCCGAGGCGGACGGCCGACTGGTCACCGCGCGCGGGCCCGTGTACGCGCCCGAACCGAACGGGTTCGCGATCGCTGCATTCATTCTCGGCGTCTGGGGCTTCCTCACTACGTGGATCCCCCTGTTCATCGGACTGCTGCTGGGGGGATTGCCCGACCTGTTGGCCGTGGTCTTCGGCATCATCGGCATCGTCCGGGCCAACCAGTCGGGCGGTCGCGGCATGGCATTCGCAGTCATCGGGGTCGTGCTCGGCGGCCTGGCGTTCATCTCGATCTTCTTTGGAGCCGGCACGATCTGGTGACGCGTTCGCGATGTTATAGCCCGGCGGCGTGGTGTCCTTGCTTTCAGGAGTCCCGCCGAAGGACATGCACTCGCGTCAAGCCGTAGCCGCCGCGGGCGCTGCTCGTTACGCTGAACGCAGACCCCACGGGAGGAGATCTCATGACGATCAACGACGACGACATCACGCGCGAGCCGGGTGCCGATGGAGAGGGTGTCGCCGACGGCGGCGCGAACCCTCAGGGCCACGACGGCGGTGCCGACGGTTCAGCCGGCGGCGAGGGCGTCGCTGACGGCGGCGCGAACCCCGGCGGTCACGATGGCGGCGCTGATGGTGCCGCCTCTGAGGGCGAGGGAGTCGCCGACGGCGGCGCCGACCCCGAGGGCCACGACGGCGGTGCAGACGGTTCCGCACGGTGACCGAATCGGAGCGCGGGTCCGCAGGCCGGCCCGCGCTCTCCCGCTGCATCCGGGTCTCGGCTGACGAGTTCGCCGAGCGGTACTGGGGCCGCGAGCCGCTGCTGTCCACCGGTGCGGAGCTCGGCTCGGGCTTCGGCGACCTGTTCTCGAGCGGCGCGGTCGATGAGCTGATCACGTCGCGCGGCGTGCGCACCCCGTTCATCCGGATGGCGCAGGACGGCGCCGTGCTCGCGGCATCCGCCTACACCGCCTCGGGAGGTTACGGGGCCGAGATCGCCGACCAGGCCTCGAGCGACAAGGTGCTCGACGAATTCGCGGACGGCGCGACGATCGTGCTGCAGGGGCTGCACCGGCTGTGGCCGCCGATCACCGACTTCACGCGCGCGCTCGTCGACGATCTGGGTCACCCGGCGCAGGTGAACGCGTACGTGACGCCTCCGTCATCGCAGGGCTTCGAGCCGCACTACGACACGCATGATGTGTTCGTGCTGCAGATCTCGGGGGAGAAGCACTGGCGCATCCACGCTCCCGTGCTCACCGATCCGTTGCGGACGCAGCCGTGGTCCGACCACCGTGCGGCCGTGGCCCGTGCCGCCACGCAGGAACCGGTCATCGACGCGGTGCTGCGCCCGGGCGACGCCGTGTACCTGCCACGCGGATGGATCCATTCGGCGACGGCGCTGGGTGCGACATCCGTGCACCTCACCGTCGGGATGTCCGCCTACACCCGCGCCGACCTCGTGGAGGCGCTCGTCGAGCAGGCCGGTGACCATGCCGCATTGCGCACGTCACTGCCGCTCGGCATCGATGTGCGCGACCCTGCGGCGCTCACCCCGATCGTCGAGGAGACCGTGCGCGATCTCGTCGAAGCACTGCAGGCAACGGATGCCGCGTGGCCCGCGGCCGTGCTCAGCCGCCGCTTCGACGCCGACACCCGGCCCGAGCCGCTCGCACCGCTCGCCACCCTCGACGCGCTCACGTCACTCGACGCCGAGAGCCGGGTGCGGTGGCGCGGCTCGCTGCACGCCCGGATCACGACGGTCGAAGACCGGGTGCGCATCGTGTCGCGCGCGAAGACGCTCTCGTTGCCCATCGAGGCGGAACCGGCACTGCGGCGACTCGCGCAGGGCGATCCGGTCGCGGTGGGGGAACTGCCCGGCCTCGACCCCGAGAGTGCGATCGTGGTCGCGCGCCGGCTCGTGCGCGAGGGATTCGTCGTGCCGGTGGCGGCGCCGGCGTGAGCCTGGCAGCCGAGCAGTGGGCGCCGTGCAGCGACCGGGCGCGGGAGCGCGCCGACCCGTTGGCGGGCACCGGCCCCCGCGGGCTGCGCTGGTTCCTCATCGAAGTGGCTGCGAGCTGGGGCCACAACGCACTGCTCGACCAGCCGTTCGACCGCGCGCTCGGCCGCGCGCTGGTGCGTCGCATCGAGGCTGCGGGCATGCGTCCGCTTGCGATCAGGCGCACCGGTCGACGCACGCCGCCATCGACGCAACGCTGGGCGATCGTCGATTCCCGGGCTGGTCACGAGCGCGTCGTCTGGGGCGAGGTGACGGATGCCGCGGCGCTCCTCGAGGTTCCGCTCGACGGTTCGAGCGGCGTCCCATCGTCGCGACCGCTCTACTGCGTCTGCACGCACGGCCGCCACGACCGATGCTGCGCCGTGCGCGGGCGGCGCGTCGTCACGGCGCTCGCCGAGGCGTATCCCGAGGAGACGTGGGAGTGCTCGCACCTCGGCGGGGACCGCTTCGCCGGCACGATGGTGGTCTTCCCGCACGGCCTCTACTACGGCTACGCCGACGACGGCGATCCGGTGCGCATCGCTGACGCCTTCGACGAGGGTCGCATCGTGCCCGAGAAGTACCGCGGGCGCAGTTCGCTGTCGCATCCGGTGCAGGCTGCGCAGCACTACGCCCGTGAGACGTATGGCGACGACCGCATCGACGCGTTCCCGCCCATCAGCGAGGAGGAGACCGAGTCCGGATGGCGCGTCCGCCTCGGCGGAGCCGACGGCGAGGTCGTCGTGGAGGTCGAGGCGACCCAGTCGGAACCGTTGCTCTCGATGTGCGCCGCCACCCGGTTCGTGCAGGTGCGCGAGTTCGCGCTGCGGTCGATCCACACCGAGTGAGCGACCGATCGTCACGAGCCGACGTCGTCGAACTCGCGCCGCAGGTACTTCGGCGCCTGTATGCGCCATGCCTCGGTCACGAGCTCGGCGAGGTGGGCCTCGTCGATTCCCGCCATGCGGAACGCCACCTTCGGCTCGCCCCACCTCGTCGTGGTACGCAGGAACACGTCGGGCGCCATTTCGACGAGGGC
>DASUVU010000006.1:0-4928 GCA_036378815.1 Agromyces sp.
GCGCCCCGGCGTCGTGACGGTCGCTCGAACGACCGACATTCCCACCGTCGAGACAGACGGATACGCGACAACCGGCATCGAGTTCACCCTCATCCAGCTCGCGCGACATGCGCCGTTGGCTGCGGCGCTTGTCGCAGCGGATGCCGCGCTCCGCGTTCCCCGCACCCCCGCGGACCCGCCCGCACTCACCACGATCGACGCCCTGCGGGCGGAGCACGAGCGGCTCAAGCCGTACCCCGGCAGCCGGCGGGTGGACGCCGTGCTGTCGCGCGCGAGGATCGGTGCGGACACTCCGCTCGAGACCATGAGCCGGCTCGTGATCGAGGAGTTCGGGTTTCCAGAGCCGTTGCTCCAGCACCGACTCTGGTTGTCGGAACTCGGCCGAAACGCCGATCTCGACTTCTTCTGGCCGGAATACGAGATCGCCGCCGAAGCAGACGGTCGCGGCAAGTACGTTCCCGAGGGCGCCGCCAGTGCAACCGCGGCGAAGGTGATCGAGGAGAAGCAACGCGAGGACGCCGTCCGACGACGGGTGCGCGGATTCGCTCGGTGGGACTGGATGGAGATGTGGCGGAAGAGGCCGATCCACGCGCGGCTCACGGCCGCCGGACTGCCGGTGGTCCGCAAGCCGGTCCGCCTCATCGTGCTGAGTTCGCTGCCGCCCAAGTGACGTTTCTGCATGAGAGGCCGTTCGCGTCTCTCGCTCAGGCGCAGAAACGTGGCTTGGGTGCGGCGCGGCCGCGTCCCCGGTTGGATGCGGCGCGGCAGCGTCCCCGGTCGGGCGCGGCGCTACTCGACCAGCGGGCGCGCGGTCGACGAGCGCACCCGCAACTCGTACGGCAACGGGGTGACGGCGGGCGGAGCGGCATCCGGAACAGGCTCGAGCTGTTCCAGGAGGACGTCGACCGCCTTCTCGCCCTGGAGGCGCGGGAACTGCGCCACCGTCGACAGCCCGAAGAAGTCGGACAGGTCGTGGTCGTCGATGCCGATGATCGAGACGTCGCGCGGCACGGAGAGGCCGAGGTCGCGAGCGGCGAGGATCGATCCGATCGCCATCTCATCGGATGCCGCGAAGATGGCCGTCGGTCGATCGCGGGGCACGCCGAGCAGCTGCTTCGCCGCGTGGTATCCGCCCCGGATGGTGAAGTCGGCGGCCGCGAACAGGCGCGGATCGAGCTCGATGCCCGCGTCGGTCAACGCGGCCTCGTATCCGATGCGACGGTTCGTGGGCAGGTGGAAGTCCAGGTCGAACTCGAGCTGCCCGCCGATGTGCGCGATGCGCGAGTGGCCGAGTCCGATGAGGTGCTCGGTCGCGAGGCGCGCGACGGCGACGTCGTCGATGGTGAGCGTGCGGACGCCCGGGATGGGCCCGCCGACGCCCACCAGCGGCTTGCCGAGCTCGTGCAGGCGAGCGACCTCGTGCTCGGTGAGCTCGAGCGAGACGGCGATCACCGCGTCGACGCGCTGCCGCAGCAGGAAGTGCTCGAAGACGCTCGAGCGCTCCTGGCCGTCGCCCGAGAGGTTGTAGAGCGTGAGGTCGTAGCCGTTGCGCAGCAGCGCCTGCTGCGCGCCCTCGAGCACCGACGAGAAGAACCACCGGTTCAGGAACGGGATCACCACGCCGATGTTGCGCGTGCGACCCGACGCGAGGCTCGACGCGTTCGACGACACGACGTAGCCGAGTCGAGCGGCCGCCTCGACGACCTTCGCCTTCGACGCCGGCGACACGTGCCCGCGTCCGCTGAGCGCGCGCGACACCGTCGCGGTGGAGACTCCCGCGAGCTTCGCGACTTCCTCGATGCCGGCCATGCTCCCTCATCGGTCGAACCGCCGGTCGGACCGCCTCGTCGGGAGGTCGCAGGCGACTCTCGATCCTATCGCCAGGGCATCGAGCGGATGCCGCAGCAGCGCCGACCGGGGCCGGATGCCGCGTCCACGCGGAACTTCCGACGGGTCGCCGCATTCGGCCGTCGTCGGCGAGCCGGATACCGCTTCTCGTCTGCGTACGGTAGAAAGGCGTGGGTCGGGTGTGCCCAGGTCGGGGGTGATGGCTTGCCCACTCTCACCACCATCTCGAAAGGATCGAACGCGTGAAGTGGGTCAAGCGAATCGTCTTGGGTCTGGCCGTGGTCTTCGCCCTGTTCTACCTGATCACCCGTCCCGAAGACGCAGCGAACGTCGTCCAGGCCGCGGTCACCGCCGTCTTCGACGGAGTCCAGTCGGTCGGCCGGTTCTTCACCTCCTTGGCGGCATAACCGGGGAGGCGAGATGGCTCGTGTGCGCCTGATCGACCCCAAGGTCGAGCGCCACCTCATCGCCGACGAGGGCGAGGTGATCGTCGACGAGGTCGAGAAGCACTGGGCCGCGATGGTGCGGCCGGTGCTCGGGATCCTCCTCGCCATCCCGCTGCTCGCCGTGATCGTGTGGCTGCCGTCGTGGGCGTACTGGATTCCGCTGCTCGGTGCTCCGATCCTCGTGCTGCACGGGCTGTGGCGCATGTGGGAAGTGCGCATGGACCGGTTCGTGATCACCAACATGCGCGTGTTCCGCGTGCACGGCATCCTCACCCAGCACATCGCGACCATGCCGATCACGCGAATCCTCGACATCTCGGTCAAGAAGCCCGTGATCGGGCGCATCCTCGGCTTCGGCCACTTCATCTTCGAGTCCGCCGCCCAAGACCAGGGCCTTCGCGAGATCCGGTACGTCGGGCGACCCGACGAGCGCGGGCTCACGATCCAGCGCGTCATCCAGCGCTCGGGCCTGCGTGGCGCGGGTGTGCGGGTGCCGGGGCCTCCGCCGGCCGAGCAGCAGGACCCGTGGTCGCCTCCACCGAGCCAGCGGCCTCCATCGCCGCTCGATTTCGGCGACGGGTGGACCGGGAACGTCCGGGTGGGCGCTCCGGCTCCCGCGGTGACCTTCGACGACGACGTGAAGACCGGTCCGATCGACCTGCCGCCGACATCCTTCGACCAGCACGACACCTGGCCCGGCGTCTCACCGGGCGACGTGCCGCCGGCATCGTTCCACCCGAACCAGATCTGGCCGCGCCCGCGACGACCCGAGCCCGGGCAACAGCCGCTCGATCCAGACGGCACCTAGGCGGATGCCGCGACCGACGGATGCCGCGGCATCCGCCCTCCGGCGCTGATTTCCCGACACGCCGCTGGCCGGGTATCCTTTACAGGCCCCCGGTTGTGTGAGGAACGCGGCCGGGTGCAACTGGCGAGTTACCCAAGCGGCCAAAGGGATCTGACTGTAAATCAGCTGTCTACGACTTCGGGGGTTCGAATCCCTCACTCGCCACTTCGCAAAGCCCCGGTCAGCCGGGGCTTTCGTCGTTCGCGCAGAGACTCCCGCGGGGGCACCTCAGCGGCGTGCTCGGTGGCGGCGGGTAGCGTGAGGGCATGACCCAGCACGAGACATCCGTGGCATCCGTTGTGCTCCTCGACCTGGTTCGCGAAATCGCCGTACGGGCTGCGGAGTTCGCGCTCGACGCGCGCCGGGCGGGCGTGAGCGTCGAGTCCACGAAGTCCAGCGCGGTCGACATCGTCACCGCGGTCGATCGCGACACCGAGACGCTGATCCGGTCGCTGATCCTCGAGGCGCGCCCCGACGACGGCATCGTGGGTGAGGAGGAAGCGCGACACGTCGGCACGAGCGGACTCGACTGGATCGTCGACCCGATCGACGGCACGGTGAACTTCCTCTCCGGCATTCCTGCGTGGGCCGTGAGCATCGCCGTCGCGGAGGGAGCGGCGGACGACGGGACCGGCGGACGCACCGTGGCCGGCGTGGTCGTGAACCCGGTCAACGGCGAGCTGTTCGAGGCATCCGTCGATGGCGGCGCGCGCCTCAGGGGTCGCGAGATGGCCGTGAACACGGATGTCCCACTGGGTGAGGCGCTCGTCGGCACCGGGTTCGGGTACCGCGCAGAACGGCGGCGCGAACAGGCCGAGGTGCTGCTGGAGCTGCTGCCGCAGGTGCGCGACATCCGTCGCATTGGATCGGCGTCGCTCGACCTCTGCGCGCTCGCCGCCGGACGCATCGATGCGTACTACGAGCGGGGCCTCAACGTCTGGGACCACGCGGCCGGGGCGCTCATCGCGCGTGAGGCCGGGGCGCGAGTCGCGGGCGTCGGCGGGGGAGTCGAGAGCAAGGCGCTCATCGTCGCCGCTGCGCCCGGTCTGTACGAGGAGCTCGCTGCGGCACTGCGCTCGGCGGGACTCGACGCCTGAGGTCAAGCTCCGTCGGATCCGCGTCCTGATGCGGAATTCGCGGCGCCGCAGCCGCCCGACGGTGGAAAGCGAAGGCGACTGCGTGGCGAAGATCGATGAGACGGGTTAGTGTTGACCGCATTGTTATCTCGACGTAGGTCGGGATGCTCACCTCCAGCTCTTGCTCCTGCCCCAACCCGAAGCCGAAGGTCCCCTACGTGCTCGAGTCCCCCCTCGTGCCCGACGGTTCAACGCCAGGCACCCAGGTCCCACTGCGGCCTGAGCGACCCCTGACGCGACGCGAGATTCGGGAACGAGAGGCGGCTGAAGCGCGGCGGCGTGCGGAAGCCTCGGCGGGCGCCATTCCGACGCCGTTTGCCCCGGCGGGCTCGCAGCAGGCGTATGCCGCGCCGACTGCGTATGCCGCGCCGCAGGCGTTTGCCGCGCCGCAGGGGTATGCCGCGACCGACGGGTATGCCGCGACCCAGGGGTATGCAGCTCAGGAGGCGGATGCCGCACCGACGCCGGTGCAGCAGCCGGTCATGCCGACGCCGCACCTGCCGACCCCGGCCCTGCCGACCCCGGCCGCGTTGCAGCAGCCGGTCGAGCCGCAGGCGTATGTGGCGCCGACGCCGCCGGCGTTCCAGCCGCCGGTCGAGCCGCACGCACCCGTGCCGCAGCCCGCCTACATCGCACCGACGCCGCCGTCTG
>DASUVU010000007.1:0-4103 GCA_036378815.1 Agromyces sp.
CTGCTCGCGGTGGCCGCCGTCGTGCTGCTGTTCCGTCGCGGGCTCACCACGTCGGCTGCGCAGACGGGCGTCGATCCGCTCCTCGCCGCCGTTCCGCTGCTGCTCTCGCTCGTGGCCTGCGTGATCGTGCTCCGGCTCTACCCGCTGCCGCTCGGCGCACTCGTCCGCTCGATGTCGGCGCGAACCGGACTCGTCCCCTTCCTCGGGTCCGCCCGAGCGCTGCGCGACCCCAGCGCCGGACTCGTCCCCGTGCTGGCGGTCGTCGTCGGGATCTCGGTCGCGGTGTTCTCATCGGTCCTGCTCGGCACCGTGCGTGCGGGGGTCGAGACGGCCGCCGAGCAGCGGGTCGGCGCGGACGCCGCGGTCACGGGGGTGCCGCTCACGCGCGAACAGCTCGACGAGTTCCGGGCGATCCCGGGCGTCGAGGCGATCGCCCCCGTGTACTCCACCCGACCGTCGGAGCTGTCGATCGACGGACGGACTCGAACGACGACACTCATCGTGATCGACGTCGAGGAGATGCGCCGGGTGCAGCAGGGACGCCCCGATGCCACGCCCCTGCCCGAGGCCCTGACCGAGCCTGCGGGCGGTGACGGCGTGCCCGTGCTGCTCTCGGCGTTCGTCGACCGCCTCGTGGACGGGGCCCACGACCTCCAGCTCGACGACGAGGCGTTCCTCGGCCTCGGCGTCGTGGAGGGCTCGACGGCGTACTCGCCGCGCTCCAACTGGATGCTGATGGACATCGTCAACGCCGGGCCGTTCACCGACACGCTCGTGCCGCGCACGGTGCTCCTCCGGTTCGAACCGGGGACGGATGCCCCGGCGGTCACCGGTCGGCTCGCGGAGATCGCCGGCGACGACGCCACCGTCACCACTCCACGCGACCTCCAGGCCGAGTTGGCCGCGACACCGACCGCGCAGGGCATGGTCGTCGCGCTCCTCGCCGCGATCGTCCTCGCGAGCCTGCTCACGGCGCTGGCCATCGTGCTGACCCTCGTCGTCGGACGGTCCAGTCGGGCGCGGCTGCTGCCGTTGCTGTCCACGCTCGGGCTCACCCGCCGCGGCGAGCAGGCGCTCGTCGCGTGGGAGGTCGGCCCCGTGGCATCCGTCGCCGTCGTCATCGGCGCGGCTCTCGGCGCCCTGCTGCCGTTCGTGGTGCTGCAGGGCATCGACCTGCGCGCGTTCACGGGCGGCGACGCGCAACCTGCGGTCGCCTACGACCCGCTGCTGATCGCCGCCGTGCTGGTCGGCTCGGTGCTCGTCACCGTCGTCGCGGCCGCCGCTGCATCGCGCATCGGGAGCCGCGTGAACGCGGCCCGCGCGTTGCGCGCCGAGGAGGAAGGATGATCCCATGTTCGACACCGTGACCGCGCCACCGCCACCGCCATCGCCACCGCACATCCTGTGCACCGATCTCGTGCGCATCTTCAGCGCCGAGGGCGTCGAAGTGCAGGCGCTGCAGGGCCTGAACCTCCGCGTCGACCCGGGTGAGATGGTCGCCGTGGTCGGCGCGTCGGGCTCTGGCAAGTCGACACTGCTCACCATCCTCTCGGGGCTCGACACCGCCACGGCCGGTGTCGCCCGCGTCGCCGGGCACGACCTGCTGACGATGGGCGCGCGCGAACGGGTCGCATACCAGCGGCGCACCGTCGGGTTCGTCTGGCAGCAGACCTCGCGCAACCTGCTGCCGTACCTCACGGCCGCAGAGAACATCGCGCTCGCGATGAACGTGGCCGGCACGTCCCGGGGCGCCGCCCGCGCCAGGCGCATCGACGAGCTGCTCGAGCTCGTCGACGTCGGGGATGCCCGCGACCGGCGGCCGGCGGAGCTCTCCGGCGGGGAACAGCAGCGTGTCGCCATCGCCGTGGCGCTCGCGAACGACCCGCTCGTCCTGCTGGCCGACGAGCCGACCGGCGAGCTCGACGAGCAGACCTCGGCGGCGGTGCTCGAGGCCATGCGCGGCGTGAACGACGAGCTCGGCACGACGACGCTCATCGTGACCCACGACCCGTCGGTCTCGGGCCACGTGCGCCGGACCGTGCAGATCCGCGACGGACGCACGTCGACCGAGGTGCTGCGGTCGACCCGCGTCGACGAACACGGCGACGAGGAACACATCGCCGAGGAGTTCGCGGTGCTCGATCGAGTCGGCCGGCTGCAGCTGCCGCAGGAGTTCGTCCAGAGCCTCGAGCTTCGCGATCGGGTTCGGCTCGCCCTCGAGCCCGACCACGTCGGCGTCTGGCCGGGTCACGACGGAGCGGATGCCCCGCCGCGACGCGAACCCGCGGCATCCGACCCCGAACCGTCGGCCCGTCGCGGCCGCCACGCCGCCGATGCGGCATCCGACCACGCCCCCGAGGAGGACCGATGACCACGCTGAGGGCGGAGTCGGTGAGCCGCGACTTCGAGACCCGCGGCGGCACGGTGCACGCCGTCGCCGACGTGTCGCTCGAGGTGCGGCCGGGTGAGTTGCTCGTCGTCACCGGCCCGTCGGGCGCGGGGAAGACGACGCTTCTCAACCTGCTCGGCGGCCTCGACCGGCCGACCTCCGGGCGCGTGCTGCTCGGCGACGACGAGCTGTCGGTGCTCGGCGAGGACGAGCTCGCCGCGGTGCGGCGCGACCGACTCGGGTACGTCTTCCAGTCGTTCGGGCTCATCCCGGTGCTCTCGGCCGCCGAGAACGTCGAGGTGCCGCTCCGGCTGCAACGGATGCCACGGGCCGAACGTGCGGCACGTGTCGCCGAGTCACTCGAGCTCGTGGGTCTCGGCGCCCACGCCGCACAGCGCCCGTACGAGCTCTCGGGCGGGCAGCAGCAGCGGGTCGGGATCGCTCGCGCCCTCGCCGCGCGCCCTCAGCTGCTCCTCGCCGACGAACCCACCGGCCAGCTCGACAGCGGCACCGCTGCAACCGTCATGGAGCTCATCGGCGAGCTCGTGCACGCCCGCGGCGTGGCGGCCGTCGTGACGACCCACGATGCGGCCCTCGTACGCCGCGCCGATCGCGTGCTCGAGCTGCATGACGGGAGGGTCGCGGCTGCGGCATCCGCTACCGCACCCGCACCGATAGGCAGGTGACGCAACCCTCGAGCTTCTCGAACTCGCCGATGTCGACGGTCACCACCCGGTAGCCGAGGGTCGACAGCATCTGGGCGGTGCGGGGCGCCGACGCCGACATGAGCAGCGACTCGGGCGACAGCTCCACCACCGCGACCCCCTCGGGCTCGGGCACCGGCAGGAACGAGGGGAACAGGCTCGGCACGTCGACCAGGTCGGGGTCGCCGATGATCGTGCCGTCGGGCAGTGCGGTCATCGTGCTCTTCAGGTGCAGGGCCTTCGTGACCGGCACCGCGACGACCTCGTACCCGTGCGGCGTCAGCAGCGCACGGAGCTGACGGATCCCCTCGGCGTTCGTGCGGCTCGACGCGCCGACGTACACCGTCGCCCCCACCTTCAGCACGTCGCCGCCCTCGAGCGTGCCGGGCGGCTCGATGCGCGCGACCGTGAGGCCGGGCACGGCGCGCACGGTGCGTTCGACGGCGTCGATCTCGGGCCGGCGGGAGTCGGCGCCGGGGCTCGTGATCACGGCGAGGTCGCCGAACAGCACGACGGTGTCCTCGACGAACACCGAGTCGGCGAGCTCGGGCGCGGCGTCGACCTCGACGGTCTCCCAACCCTCGGCGACGAGGGCGGCGCAGTAGTTGTCCCACTGCTCGTCGGCGAGCGCCTTGTCGATCGGGCTGCGTTCGATGTGCGTCAGCTGGCCCTCCTCGAGGTTCGAGGCGGGGATTCGCACGAGGGCGACGCGCCGCGGCGCCCGACGGGGGGCGAAGCTCACGATTGCGTCGAGCACCCGGGGGGCGAGGAAGATCTCGGCCATGATGACGGTGAGGATGAACACGAGGTTCAGGCTCACGAGCGAACCCAGCACGAACATGAACAGCGGACCCGAGAACGGGTTGCCCGCGGCGCTCGCCGTCGCCGTCGTCGCGAGCAGGGCGGCGAGGCATCCCGAGGTGAACCCCGTGACGAGCGCGAGGAACCACGCTCTCGTGGCACCGACGGCGTTCGCGATCGCGATGAGCACCCACGCGATGAGCGCCGCG
>DASUVU010000008.1:0-10227 GCA_036378815.1 Agromyces sp.
TCGAACACCCTGCTCGTCGTGCGGTCCGACGACCATCTGCACGTGCCCAGCGCGGTGACGGCGCGCCTCGTCGCGCGCACCCCGAGGGAGGTGCCCAGCGCAGAAGACCTGGCCGCACCCGCGCCTCCCGTGCTCGTGGGCGTCGACGACGTCGACCGCAGCCTGCTCGAGCGGCGCGCGGCCGAGGCGGCGTACGCCACCGTCGTCGCCACCGCCGAGGTGCTGGCCGAGCTCGGCAACCAGCCGGCCCGCGAGCTGGCCAAGGGTGGACTCGCGCTTCCCGACTCGAAGCGCCTCGCCGAGGTCGCCGGGATCAACCTCGAGGAGCTTCCCCGCCTGTTCCATCGGGCCGACGAGGCAGGGCTCGTGGTGCGCGACGGCGCGTTCTGGCTCGAGTCCGACCTCGGCGCGGAGTGGACCCAGCTGAGCGCCGCCGGCAAGTGGCGCCGCCTCGCCGAATGCTGGCGCGATCGCATCCCGGCGCCGCTGCGCGACCTCGTCGGCCGACGCAGCGAGTCGATCACCGCCACCGATCTCCGCGACGATGTGCGGTGGTTCTACCCGGCGGGCGGGCGCTGGATCGACGAGGGCCTCGATCGCCTCGTGGGCGATGCGGAGTCGCTCGGCCTCGCGGTCGCCGGCGAGCCGGTCGGCGCAGGCCGGCTCGTGCTCGCGGGCGACATCGACCGGGCAGCCCGGCAGCTCGCCGCGCACTTCCCGCCCCAGGTCGACAAGGTCTACCTGCAGCACGACCTCACGATCGTCTCGCCGGGTCCCCTCGAGCCCACCCTCGACGCGCGACTGCGCGGGTTCGCGGACATCGAAGGCCGGGATGTCGCGTCGACATATCGCGTGAGCGCGGCATCCGTCAACCGGGCGCTCGCGGCGGGCGAGACGGCCGAATCGATCCTCGAGTTCCTACGCGGCCTCGCGATCGCGGGCATCCCCCAGCCGCTCGCCTACCTGGTCGACGAAGCCGCTGGTCGCTTCGGCGCGGTCCGGGTGACGGCGGCGCACGAGTCGGACACCCCGGCGCGCTCGTCGGTCCGCTCCGACGACGAGCAGCTGGTGCGAACGCTCTCCGTCGACCAGGCGCTCTCATCGCTCGGCCTGCGCCAGGTCGGCCCGAACCGGCTCCTCTCGCGGTTCGCCCCCGACGTGGTCTTCTGGGCACTCTCCGACGCCCGGTACCCCGTGGCGGCCGAGGATGCGAAGGGCGACATCGTTCGCCTGCGACGCCACCGGCTCGCGCCGGCTCCCCCACCGCCGCCGAAGACAGATCCCATCGCGACGATGCTCGACCGTGTGCTCGACCAAGGCGAGGATGCCGCCACCGAACTCGCATGGCTGGCGCGCCAGCTCGAGGCGGCCGCCCGCGCGAAGGAGACCCTCACCGTCACCGTGCGCATGCCGGGCGGGCAGACGGCCGACTACCTGCTGGCGCCCGCGAGCGTCGCGAACGGCCGTCTGCGCGCGAGAGATCGGAAGGCCGACATCGAGCGGACGCTGCCGCTGTCGGCGATCGCCGCGGTGGCGCCCGCCCCGACCAGCGCGTAGGCCTCCGGCGCACGTCGACCCGCCAACATCACGGACCCCTGGGTCGTCTCGATACGCTCGGGCGCCACCGGCCGCCCTCGGCCCCATGAGGAGGGCGTAGACTCGAAGGCTATGTCAGACGGCCCCCTCATCGTGCAGAGCGACCGAACCGTGCTCCTCGAGGTCGCGCACCCGCAGGCCGAGGACGCTCGGCACGACCTCTCGGTGTTCGCCGAACTCGAACGGGCCCCCGAGCACGTGCACACGTATCGCATCACACGCCTCGGACTCTGGAACGCCAGGGCGGCCGGTCACGACGCCGCTGACATGCTGGGCACGCTCGAGAAGTACTCGAAGTTCCCGGTGCCGCAGACCGTCGCCGTCGACATGCGCGAGACGGTCGCCCGCTATGGCCGACTCGTCGTGGACCGCACCGATGACGGCGCCCTGCGCCTGCACTCCTCCGATGCGCCGGTGCTCACCGAGGTCGCGTCGGCCAAGCGCATCGCACCCCTGCTCACCGAACGCATCGACGAGGAGAGCTTCCTCGTCGCGCCGTGGGCCCGAGGCGCGCTCAAGCAGGAGCTCGTGAAGCTCGGCTGGCCCGCCGAGGACCTCGCCGGATACACGCCGGGCACACCGCACGAGATCGAGCTCGACCAGCGCGACTGGCACCTGCGCGACTACCAGCAGAAGGCCGTCGACAACTTCTTCGAGGGCGGCTCCGGCGTCGTCGTCCTCCCCTGCGGTGCGGGCAAGACGCTCGTCGGAGCGGGGGCGATGGCGACCGCCAAGACGACGACGCTCATCCTCGTGACGAACACGGTCTCGGCTCGCCAGTGGCGGGACGAGCTGCTCAAGCGCACCTCCCTGACGGCCGACGAGATCGGCGAGTACTCGGGGCAGGTGAAGGAGGTGAAGCCCGTCACCATCGCGACCTACCAGATCCTCACCGCGAAGCGGAAGGGCGAGTACGCGCACCTCGCGCTGCTCGACGCGCTCGACTGGGGCCTCGTCGTCTACGACGAGGTGCACCTGCTGCCGGCACCCGTGTTCAAGCTCACCGCCGAGCTCCAGGCGCGCCGCCGACTGGGCCTGACCGCCACGCTCGTGCGGGAGGACGGCCGCGAGGGCGACGTCTTCTCGCTCATCGGGCCCAAGCGCTTCGACGCGCCATGGAAGGAGATCGAGGCCCAGGGCTTCATCTCTCCGGCGGCGTGCTATGAGGTGCGCATCGACCTGCCTCAGTCCGAGCGGCTGACGTACGCGGCATCCGCCGATGACGAGCGCTACCGGCTGGCCGCGACCGCGCCCGCGAAGCTCACGGTCGTGAAGGAGCTCGTGGCGAAGCACGCCGGCGAGCGCATCCTCGTCATCGGGCAGTACCTCGACCAGATCGAGGAACTCGCCGACGAGCTCGGGGCGCCGCAGTTGACGGGCGCGACGCCGGTCGACGAACGCGAGCGCCTGTACCAGGAGTTCCGCGAGGGCACGACGCCCGTGCTCGTGGTGTCGAAGGTGGCGAACTTCTCTGTCGACCTGCCCGAGGCGACCGTCGCCATCCAGGTGTCGGGCTCGTTCGGCTCGCGCCAGGAGGAGGCTCAGCGTCTGGGTCGACTGCTGCGCCCGAAGGAGTCGGGTCTGTCGGCGAACTTCTACACGCTCGTGGCCCGCGACACCGTCGACCAGGACTTCGCGCAGAATCGGCAGCGCTTCCTCGCCGAGCAGGGCTACAGCTACACCATCCTCGACTCGCACTCGCTCGCCGCGGCCTGACGCCCGGCGGATCCACCGTCACCGAGTTGGACGACGCGTACGACATGAGGTTAGGCTTACCTAAGCCACCGATCGCGGCGGCATCCCTTCCCTCGAAGTTCGGAGACATCCCGCCATGCGCTCACACCGTCGTGCCCTCGCCATCAGTGCCGGCCTCACCGCCGCCGCCCTGACCCTCGCCGCGTGCGCGACGACCGGTGGGAACGACACGGCATCCGACGGCGAAGCCGTCGCGGTCGAGAGTGACGGCAAGCTCACGCTGTACGCGGGCCGCAACGAGGAGCTCATCGCACCGCTCATCGAGCAGTTCACGGAGGACACCGGAATCGAGGTCGAAGCACGCTATGCATCGAGCCCCGAGCTCAACGCCCTCCTCCTCGAGGAGGGTGACCGCACGCCGGCCCAGGTGTTCCTCTCGCAGGATGCCGGTGCCCTCGGCTCCCTCGCCGCCGCCGGGCTGACCGCCCCGATCCCGACGGAGCTCGCCGACCTGATCCCCGACGGGTTCACGTCGGAGGACGACAGCTGGATCGGCGTCACCGGCCGCGCCCGCGTCATCGCCTACGACGGCGAGAAGCTCGACGAGGCCGACGTGCCCGAGACCGTCGACGTCCTCGTCGAACCCGAGTGGAACGGCCGCGTTGGCTTCGCGCCCGGCAACGCGAGCTTCCAGTCGTTCGTCACCGCGCTCCGCGTGCTCGAGGGGGAGGATGCCGCCGCCGACTGGGTCGAGGGCATCGCCGCCAACGCCCCCGTGCTCACCGAGTCGAACGGTGCGACGCTCGATCTGGTGAACTCCGGACAGCTCGACCTCGGCCTCATCAACCACTACTACTGGTACGAGCGAGCCGCCGAACTCGGCGAGGACGGCATGCGCGCCGAGCTGGCGTTCCTCCCGGGGGACGCCGGCGGCATCGTGAACGTCACCGGTGCGGCGATCCTCGCCGGCGCGGAAGGCGATCCCGACGCGCTCGCGTTCGTCGAGTACCTCGTCTCGGAGAAGGCCCAGCACTACTTCGTCGAGGAGACGTTCGAGTACCCGCTCCTGCCCGGTATCGACCCTCCCGAGGGCCTGCCGTCGCTCGAGAGCCTCGTGAATCCCGAGCTCGACCTCAGCGACCTCGAGTCGCTCGAGCAGACCCAGCAGCTGCTCGCCGACGCGGGACTCGTGTAGCGCACGCACGCCTAAGGTGGAACGGATGACCCCGACGAGCCGAACGCGCCCGCCGCGCCTCCTGCTCGCCGCGGCCATCGTCGCCTGCACCCTCGCGGCGATCCCCCTCGGCTACCTGCTCGTGCGGGTGGGCACGGCCGGTCTCGACGAGATCGTCTCGGTGCTCTCGCGGCCGCGCGTTCCCGTGCTCCTCGCCAACACGGTGCTGCTCGCGGCATCCGTCACCGTCTCGACCATCGTGATCGGCGTGCCGAGCGCCTACGTGCTCGCCCGCACGAAGATCAGGGCACTCGGCGTGTGGACGGTGCTCGCGGCGCTGCCGCTCGCCGTTCCCTCGTACCTCGCCGCGTACGGCTGGCTGGCCGCCCTGCCGTGGATGCGCGGATTCTGGGCCGCCTGGTTCGTCCTCACCATCGTCGCCGTCCCGTACGTGACGCTCTCGGTCGCCGCGGCGTTGCGCAGCGGCACCACCGGACTCGATGATGTCGCGCGCACCCTCGGCCGAGGGCCGCTCGCCGCCTTCCGGCTCGGCACTTGGCCGCAGATCCGGCCGGCCGTCCTGGCCGGAGCGCTGCTCGTCTGCCTCTACACCCTGAGCGATTTCGGCGGCGTGGCGCTGTTCCGCTACCAGGTGCTCACCACCGCGATCCAGCAGGCCTATGGCGCGAGCTTCAATCGCGACTACGCCGCGATCCTCGCCACGGTGCTGGTGCTGCTCGCCGTCGCGGTCGTCGCGGTCGAGCGCCTGGCTCGAGGCCGCGCCGCACGGCAGTTCGGTGCGGTGGCCGGGCCCGCGCGTCGGCGACGGCATGCGCTCGGCGCCTGGGCCGCACCGGCGGTCGTGCTGCTCGCGGTACCGCCGCTCCTGGCCGTCGGCGTCCCGGTCGCGGTGCTCGTGGCGCGCCTCCTCGACGCCGAGACGCTTCGCGCGTTCGAACTGCCCGAACTCGGGTCGGCCGTCGTCAACACCGTGGTGCTCTCCGCAGGAGGGGCAGCCGTCGCGATCGTGCTGGCGCTGCCGATCGGGGTGCTCGCGGCACGACATCGCGGGCGCGCCTCGCGCTCGATCGAGACGATCGGCTACCTCGCACTCGGGTTGCCCGGCATCGTCGTCGGACTCTCGCTCGTGTACTTCTCACTCTCGGCCGTGCCCGCCCTCTACCAGACGGCGCTCGTGCTGGCGTTCGCGTACGGCGTGCTGTTCATGCCGAAGGCGATCGGCGGCATCCGCAGCGCCACCGCGCAGGTGGCGACCTCCCTCGAGGACGTCTCGCTCACCCTCGGCAACGGCCGCCTGCGCACCTGGTGGCTCGTGACCGCGCGACTCGCCCGGCCCGGCATCGCCGCGGCCGCGCTGCTCGTGACGGTCACGGCGATGAAGGAGCTCCCGGCCACCCTCCTGCTGCGGCCGACCGGTACCGACACGCTGGCCACCGAGCTGTGGTCGCGAACCGACGTGTCGGCGTACGGCGCCGCCGCACCGTACGCGATCGCGCTCATCGTCGTCGCAGCCGTGCCGGCGTTCCTCCTCTCCCGGCCCCGCACCGGCGAGCTCGACCGGGTCGCCGCATGAGCCGGCTCGAGGTGCACGCGCTCACCGTCGGCTACGAGGACGCCGAGGACGTGCTGCACTCCGTCAGCCTGGAGGTGCCCGACGGCGCGCTGCTCGCGATCGTCGGGCCGAGCGGCTGCGGCAAGACGACACTGCTGCGCACCATCGCCGGCCTCGTACGCGCCCGCAGCGGCGAGATCCGAATCGGGCAGCGCATGGTGACGACGCATGGGATCCACCTCGCACCCGAGAAGCGCCGGATCGGCTGGGTTCCGCAGGATGCAGCGCTGTTCCCCCATCTCTCGGTGGCCGAGAACATCGCGTTCGGACTCCCCGCGGCGCGGGGGTCGGCGAGGCACGCCCGGCGGGCGGCGAAGGCGGCGGAGGTTCGCCGCCTCCTCGACCTCGTCGGACTCTCATCGCTCGGCGATCGGCTTCCCGCGCAGCTCTCGGGCGGACAGGCGCAGCGCGTGGCGCTGGCTCGAGCCCTCGCGTCCTCGCCCGACGTGGTGCTCCTCGACGAGCCGTTCGGGGCGCTCGACCCGATCCTGCGCGCCGAGCTCCGGGGCTCGGTTCGTGAGCTCCTCCGAGAAGCGGGCGTCACCGGCATCCTGGTCACGCACGATCAGGCCGAGGCGCTCTCGGTCGCCGACCATGTCGCGGTCATGCGCGCGGGCCAGGTGCTGCAGCTCGACACGCCCGAGCAGGTGTACCAGCGGCCGGCGACGCCGTGGGTGGCCGGGTTCGTCGGCGACGCGGTGTTCCTTCCCGGGACGTGGCATGGCAACGAGGTCGCCTGCGCGCTCGGCCGGCTTCCCGCCGACTGGGTACCGGATGACGCGGTCACCGCGCCGCCCACCGAGGACCCGGTCGACGGGGCACCCGTGCAGGTGCTCATCCGGCCCGAGGAGATGGCCGTGACGCCGCTCGACGGCGACCGCGACGGCGACGCCGACCCGAGCGGCGCCCGGGTCGGACTCGAGGCTGTGGTCGCCGACATCGACTACACCGGGCACGATGCGATGCTCGCGCTGGTCTCGGGCGACCTGCACCTGCAGGCCCGGGTGACCGCCGCGGGACTGTTGCCGGTGGGCTCCCGCGTGGACGTGCGGGCGACCGGTCGGGTCCTCGCCTACCGCTCCCTGGCGTAGCGCAGCAGCAGCAGGTCGTCGGCGGGGATCGCGTGCACGAGGCGCATCCGGCGCGTGAGCTCGGGAGCTCCTCGGGCGATGCGCCCGGCGTCACCGGCGACGAGCAACGGGCTGAGGCTCAGGCACAGCTCGTCGACGACGTCGGCCTCGATGAGGGATCCGAACAGGTGCGGGCCGCCCTCGCAGAGCACCTGGCGCAGGCCGTCTGCGGCGAGCGCGTGGAGCATCGCGATGGGGTCGACCTCGTCGTCGCCGCAGATCCGCACGTCGGCGACCTCGGCGAGTGCCTCGATGCGATCCGAGGGCGCGGCACCGTGGGTGATCACGATGGGCGGCTCGGGGGCCTCGGTGAAGAACGGATGCGACGGCGCGAGTTCGAGGCGCGATGACACCACGCCGATCCGGGGCTGGGCGGCCATGCCGCGAGACTCGCGCCACGCGGCATCCGCCTCATCGACGCGAACACCGCCGTAGCCCTCGATTCGAACCGTTCCGGCACCGACGAGCACGACATCCGCCAGGCTTCGCAGCACCTGCATGGCGAGCCGGTCGTTCCCGTCGCCGAGGCCGCCGCTGCGACCGTCGACCGTCACCGCTCCGTCGAGACTCATCACGAAGTTCATGCGCACCCGAGGCGTCGCGCGGTCACCGAGGTCGTACGCCACGCGCAATCGTTCGCGCGTCAGGGCGGGGTTCATCGGTTGTGCTCCAGGTACACGGGTTCGCGCCAGCCCTCGATCGCCGCCACCATGCGCATCGCGTCGACCGTCGCGCGAACGTTGTGCACGCGAACGAGGCGCGCCCCCTGGATGACGCAGTACACGGCGGCCGCGATGGAGCCCGAGATGCGCTCGTCGCGGGGGCGCCCGAGGCTCTCGCCGATGAAGTCCTTGTTCGACACCGCGACGAGGGTGGGGAACCCGAGCGCGGTCACCTCGGCGAGCCGACGGGTGAGCTCGAGCGAGTGCAGCGTGTTCTTGTTGAGGTCGTGGCCCGGGTCGACGATGATGCGGTCGCTGGGAACTCCCTGGTCGACGGCGAGGTCGACCCGTCGACGGAGCCGATCGACGACCTCGCGAACGACGTCGCCGTAGGCGGGCGAGGGCAGGAGTGTGCGCGGCGCCGCGAGCGAGTGGGCGATGACGACCGTCGCGTCGCTGTCGGCGATGACCCGCGCCATGTCGGGATCGTGCAGGCCGGTGGTGTCGTTGATCACGTGCGCGCCCGCGCCGATCGCCGCTGCGGCCACGGCCGGCTGGAAGGTGTCGACCGAGATCACCGTGTCGATCTCGGCGAGCGCCTGGACGACGGGAACCACCCGGTCGATCTCGTCCTCGATCGGGATCGGGGGGCCCGGTGCGAATTTCACGCCACCCACGTCGACGAGGTCCGCGCCGTCGGCAACAGCCGCCCGGGCCGCAGACACGGCGGCATCGAGCGCGAACGTCGCGCCGCGATCGTAGAACGAGTCGGGCGTGCGGTTGACGATCGCCATCACCGCGACCTCGCGCGCGAAGTCGAACCGTCGCCCACCGATCGACCGCACCATCGACCGTGCCTCGTCCACCCCTCTATGGTGCCCTGTCCGCGAAGATGCGGGTGCCGAGCGGGGGCCGGTCACCGTCATGTGCGCGGCGCCGAATTCGCCACCTCGGCCAGCTCCGTGATGGGTACGTCGGGGTCGGCGAGCCGCTGCGCGTCGACAGGACGCTCGGAGCGGATCAGCGCCTGGATGTCATCGCTCACGTCCCAGATGTTCACGTTCATGCCCGCGACCACGCGACCGTCGTCGGCCTGCCAGAACGCGATGAACTCGCGAGCCGCAAGGTCGCCGCGCACGATCACCCGGGCATCCGCGGTGAGCGTGGGGTACCCCGCGTACTCCATGCCGATGTCGAACTGATCGGTGTAGAAGTACGGCACGTCGTCGAACACGGCGTCATGGCCCGCCAGGACGCGGCCGGCGACACGTCCGGCGTTCAGCGCGTTGGCCCAGTGCTCGTTCCGCAGGTGGCGCCCGAGCACGGGATGGAATGCGTTCGCGACATCGCCCGCGGCGAAGACGTCTGCGGCGCTCGTGCGGAGCGAGGCATCCGTGACGATGCCGTTGTCGAGTTCGAGACCGGATGCCTCGGCGAGCGCGATGTTCGGAATCGCCCCGATGCCCACCACGACGACGTCGGCCGGCAGGGTCTCGTCATCGCTGACGACGCCCGTCACGCGCCCGTCGCGCTCCTCGAAGGAGGACACGCCGGCGGGCAGGCGGAACTTCACGCCGTGCTCGCGGTGGGCCGCGCCGAAGACCTCGCCCAACTGGGCGCCCAGCACCGTCTCGAGCGGAACGCGCTCGAGACCCAGCACCGTCACGTCGTTGCCGTAGGTGCGCGCAGCGGCGGCCACTTCGAGCCCGATCCAGCCGGAGCCCACGATGACGACCCGTTTCGTGCCGTCGGCGATGTGATCGTGGAGGCGCTCGCTGTCCTCCAGCGTGCGCAGGTAGAGGACGCCCTCCGCCTCCGCTCCCGGGATGCGCAGGCGTCGTGGGCTCGCGCCCGTGGCGAGCAGCAACCGATCCCACTGCACGGTCTCACCGGAATCGAGGTCGGCGGTGTGGGCTGCCGGGTCGATCGCGGTGGCACGCACTCCCTCGGTGACCACGATGCGGCGCTCGTCGTACCAGCCGGGCTCGTGCACGAAGACGGTCTCGCGACCGGCGCTGCGGTTCAGGTACTCCTTCGACAGCGGCGGTCGGATGTACGGGATATGCGCCTCACCGGCCACGATGCGCACTGAGCCGGTGAACCCGGCCTCGCGAAGATGCTCGGCGGCCTTCGCGCCCGCCAGGCCCCCGCCGATGATCACCACGCGCTCGTCGCGCCCCTGCTCTGCGGATCCCACAGCTCCTCCTTCGTTGTCAGGCTCCCCGTCGGGAAGCACCCGCACCGGTTGTGCCGGTGCGATCCAAGAATTCGCGACGTGCCTCTGGGTCGTCGCGAAGCTCACCGCGCAGGGCGGTGGTCACCGTTCGCGACCCGGAT
>DASUVU010000009.1:0-6945 GCA_036378815.1 Agromyces sp.
TCGCGAATGTGGGGGTGCACGGCCGCGGCGTCGAGCTCGCCCTCGACAAGCTCTGGATCAGCAACATCGACATCTCGACCGGGCTGGTCAACACGGACACCCTCGGGATGCTCTTGAAGCTCGTCGCGGCGAAGCAGCTGCCAGCCGACAAGTTCGTCACGCACACGTTCACATTCGACCAGATCCTCGACGCCTACGACGTATTCGGCAACGCGGCGGAGCACGACGCCTTGAAGGTGCTGATCACTCGGTGACTCGCTGACGGCGGCCGCGGCCGTGCCCGTTGCCGACGAGAGTGGCGGATGCCGCGACCCGGCGCCGACCGGACCCCCATTCGACGGCGGGTAGAATCCTCTTCGTGCTCATCTGCCTCACCGCGAGTCACAAGAACGCCGGCTTCGATATGCTCGAGCGGCTCTCGGCGACCGCAGAACAGGCAGCACCGCGCATCCTCGACGGCCACGACGCCCTGCGTGGTGCGGTCGTCGTGTCGACGTGCAACCGCTTCGAGGCCTACCTCGACCTCGATACTCCAGAGGGTGAGTCGCCCGTCGCCGCGGTGCACGACGCGATCCACGCGGTCGGTGCGGTCGCCGGCCTGCACGACGAGGAACTGCGCTCCACGTTCGGATTCGTGCACGGCAACGCCGTGGCCGGGCATCTGTTCTCCGTGGCATCCGGTCTCGAATCCGTCGTCGTGGGCGAGGGCGAGATCGCCGGCCAGGTGCGCCGTTCGCTCGAACAGGCGCGCGCCGAGGGCACGACGACACCCGACCTCGAGCGCCTGTTCCAGCGCGCCTCGCAGACGTCACGGCGCGTGAAGAACGAGACGGGCATCGGCGGCGAGGGGCGGTCGCTCGTACGCCTCGCCCTCGACCTCGCCGAGAGCCGCGTCACGGACTGGGCGGCGACTCGCGTACTGCTCGTCGGCACCGGCCGGTTCGCGGGCGCCTCCCTCGCCGCACTGCGCGAGCGCGGCGTCACCGACGTGCGCGTGCACTCGCCGTCGGGTCGCGGCGGTCGGTTCGCGCGGAACCACGGCATCGCCGCCGTCACGCGCGGCGAGTTCGCCGCCGCCGCCGCCGACGCCGACATCATCGTCACCTGCACCACGGCCGATCACCACGTCGTCGACCGCACCTTGCTCACCGTCGGGCGCGAGGAGCTCGCGGCATCCGGCGTCGGGTCGGTGGCGATGCTCCCGGGCGCCACGGCGCCGGACACCACGGCGTCCGCCCGCTGCATCCGTCAACTCGTCATCGACCTGGGACTCCCCCGCAATGTCGCGCAGGACGTGGTCGAGGTGCCGGGCGTCGAACTGCTCGATCTCGAGACGATCAAGATCCATGCGCCGCTCGAGGAGTTCGGCGCCACGGATGCCGCGCGCGCGATCGTGCGCCACGACGCCCGGGCCTTCGGCGACATCATCGAGGAGCGCGACGTCGCTCCCGCGGTGGTCGCCCTGCGCCGTCACGTATTCGACATCCTCGACTCCGAGATCGCCCGCGCTCGTTCGCGGGGCGACGACGATCGGCGCACCGAGGCCGCACTTCGGCACATGGCCGGCGTGCTGCTGCACACGCCCATGGTGCGCGCGCGAGAGATGGCCCGTGCCGGCGAGCAGGTCTCCTGGATCGACGGGCTCGAGGCGCTGTTCGGCGTGGTGCCCGACGTGGCCGCGGTGTCGCAGAGCGACGCGCAGGCGACGGATGCCGCGGGGCCGGCTGCGGCGGCCGACGCGTCATGACCGGGGCGGCATCCGACGGACCACCCGCGCTCCGGTTCCCGTACGACGCGTCGGTGCTGACAGCGGCCCCGCTGCGCACGGAGCGGCTCGTGCTGCGTCCGCTCGAGGCATCCGACGCGGCCGACGTGTTCGAGTACCAGCGCATCCCCGAGGTGCTGCGCTTCCTGCCCTGGCCGCCGCGCGAGCGTGCCGAGGCGTACGCGCACACCGCGAAGCGGGCGGCCGGACGCGTGCTCGTCGCCGACGGCGACTTCTTCGTGTTCGCCGCGACGCTGCCGGGCACTCCGGCCGTGGAGGACGCCACCCGCGATCGCGTGATCGGCGACGTCATGGTGCGCGTCTCGAGCGCGCAGCACGCGCAGCTCGAGCTCGGCTGGGTGCTGCATCCCGACTTCCAGGGCCGCGGCTACGCCCGCGAGGCCGCCGCCGCCGCGCGCGACTTCGTGTTCGAGCACCTGCGCCCGCACCGGGTGCAGGCCTTCCTCGACGCGCGGAACGCGGCATCCGCTGCGCTCTGCGAACGGCTCGGGATGCGTCGCGAGGCGACGATCCTCGAGGAGGAGTACAACGACGGCGAGTGGACGGACACCGCCGTCTACGGCATCCTCCGCCGTGAGTGGGCGGCCGCTCGCACGTAGCCGCCGTTGCGCGGTGCGCCCCTACGCGCCGACGAGGCGCGCGGCCATGTACGCCTCGAGCTCGTCGAGCGGCACGCGCTCCTGCGCCATGGAGTCGCGGTCGCGCACGGTCACGGCGTTGTCGTCGAGCGAGTCGAAGTCGACCGTGATGCAGTACGGCGTGCCGATCTCGTCCTGGCGACGGTAGCGACGCCCGATCGCGCCGGCGTCGTCGAAGTCGACGTTCCAGTGCTTCCGCAGGGATGCCGCGACTTCTCGTGCGAGCGGCGAGAGTTTCTCGTTGCGGTTCAGCGGGAGCACGGCGGCCTTCACCGGCGCGAGGCGATGATCGAGGCGAAGCACCGTTCGCGAATCCATCCCGCCCTTCGCGTTCGGCACCTCCTCGACGTGATACGCGTCGACGAGGAACGCCATCAGCGACCGGGTCAGGCCGGCCGCGGGCTCGATGACGTACGGCGTCCACCGCTCGTTCTTCGACTGGTCGAAGTACGAGAGGTCCTTGCCGGAGTGCTCCGAGTGGGTCGAGAGGTCGAAGTCGGTACGATTCGCGACGCCCTCGAGCTCGCCCCACTCACCGCCCTGGAAGCCGAAGCGGTACTCGATGTCGATCGTGCGCTTCGAGTAGTGCGACAGCTTGTCTTTCGGGTGCTCGAAGCGACGCAGGTTCTCGGGGTCGATGCCCAGGTCGACGTACCAGTTCCACCGGTACTCGAGCCAGTAGTCGAACCACTCGTCGTCGGTGCCCGGTTCGACGAAGTACTCGAGCTCCATCTGCTCGAACTCGCGCGTACGGAAGATGAAGTTGCCGGGCGTGATCTCGTTGCGGAACGACTTGCCGATCTGCCCGATGCCGAACGGCGGCTTCATGCGCGCCGCCTGCAGCACGTTGGCGAAGTTCGTGAAGATGCCCTGCGCGGTCTCGGGGCGCAGGTAGTGCAGGCCCGCCTCGTCTTCGACGGGGCCGAGGTAGGTGCGCAGCATCATGTTGAAGTCGCGGGGCGGCGTCCACTGGCCCCGAGTGCCGCAGTTCGGGCACACGATGTCTGCCATGCCGTTCTCGGGCGCACGGCCCTTCTTCTCCTCGTAGTGCTCGAGCAGGTGGTCCTCGCGGAACCGCTTGTGGCAGTGCAGGCACTCGACCAGCGGGTCGGTGAAGACGCCGACGTGGCCGGATGCCTCCCACACCTTCTTGGGCAGGATGACGCTCGAGTCGAGCCCCACGACGTCGTCGCGGTTCGTGACCATGGAACGCCACCACTGCCGCTTGATGTTCTCCTTGAGCTCGACACCGAGTGGTCCGTAATCCCACGCCGATCGGGATCCGCCGTAGATCTCACCCGCCTGGAACACGAATCCCCGGTGCTGGGCGAGAGCGATGACGGCATCGAGACGGCTGGGTGCGGCCACGGTGGCTCCAATGGTGCGTGATCGGGCGATCGCCCGCGAAAACAACGACGCCACCATCCTATGTGGCGGGGGAGACAGGAGGCGGCGGACGGCGACGGTACGCTGTGCCCAGCAGACCGGAGGCCGAGGGGGCGACGGTGTGGGACTTCCTGCTCGACATCGACGTGATCGACGGGCCCGTCGTCATCACGCTGTACGTCGTGTCCGCCGCGGTGTTCATCTACCTGCTCGGTCGAGGCAGCGGGGCATCCTGGGTGCTCGCGGTCATCGTGCTGCTCATCGTCGGCGGCATGGTCGGAGCCGGGGCGCTGTGGTTCGCGGTGAACGCGCTTCACTGGCTCGGCGGACCGGTGATCGATGCAGCCTGGGCGTGGGTGGCCGCGGCATCCGCCGGGATCACCCTCGCGATCTGGAACCTGTGGCACTCCCGGTGGTGGCGGAAGCTGATCGCGGCGTTGGCGATCCCCCTGTTCGCTGCAACAGCGCTGCTCGGAATCAACGCCGCCTACGGCTTGAACCCGACGCTCGGGTCGATGCTGCACATCTCGACGGCCGCCACGATCGACATCGACCCCCCGGATGCCGCTCCCGCCGCCGATCCCACGGACCCCCTGTACCTCACGTGGACCCCGCCGCCGGACATGCCCGCGACCGGCGTGAGCGGCATCGTCGAGGACGGCATCCCCAACTCGGCCTCGGGGTTCCCGGCCCGGCCTGCGCAGATCTACCTGCCGCCTGCCGCGCTCGTGGACGAGCCGCCTCGACTGCCCCTCGTGATCATGATGATGGGCCAACCCGGCGATCCCGACGCCCGGTTCATCGCCGACGTGCTCGACCGGTTCGCCGCGAAGCACGACGGACTCGCGCCGATCGCACTCGTCGTCGACCAGTTGAGCGACCCCTCGATCGATCCACTCTGCCTCGACACGGCGCTCGGCAACGCCGAGACGTACATCATGCAGGACGTGGTGCCGTGGGCGCGCACGAACCTCGACGTGCTGCAGGGGCCCGCGTACACGACCGTCGCGGGCTACTCGAACGGCGGAGGCTGCGCGGCCTACTTCGGCGCGAAGTACCCGCAGGTCTTCGGCAACATCCTCGCCGTCTCACCCGTCGAGTTCGCGGGTGCCGAGCAGAGCGACAACGTGCTCGAGACCGTCTTCGACGGCGACCAGGCCGCGTACGACGCCGTGAAGCCCGCGAACATCATGGCCGCGAACGCACCGTACGCGGATACGACCGCCGTCTTCACGGTCGGCGCCGACGACCCCGGCTTCGCACCGGGTGCGGAACGACTGGCGGATGCCGCGCTGGTGGCCGGCATGGCGGCCAGCTTCCTCGTCGTGCCCGGCGCCGACCACGGCGTCTCCGCCCTCGACGGCGGCCTCGAAGCGGGATTCGAGCTGCTCTTCCCCCGCCTCGGGCTCTCGGCACCGACATGAGCCGACCCCATACCCCACCCATGACCCGACCCGTGATCTCGGAGGAACGAGCATGAGCGGCACCGAATCGAACGTCGCACCACAGGACGCCGACGTCGAACCGAAGGGACGACTGCGGTCGACGGGCGAGACCCTCGCCGGGTTCATCCGTCGCGTGCCCGTGAGCATCGCCCTCGCGATCGCACTCCTCATCACGGCGCTCGCCACCGGAACGTTCTTCGGCACCGCGTCGACGGTCACCCAGCAGGCATGGGCAGCCGGAGTGACGACCACGATCGATGCCGGCCGATGGTGGACGGTCGGGTCTGCGCTCATCATCCCGTTCGACCCGTTCCAGCTCGTGTTCGGCGTGCTCGGTGCGCTCCTGCTGCTGGGCGTCGGCGAGCGGCGCATGGGCTCGTGGCGAGCACTCGTCGCCTTCCTGGTCACCGGAATCATCGGCGTCGCGCTCGGCACGTGGCTGCAGTGGCTCGGCTCGCTCGCCGGAGAGTGGTGGGCGCTCGGGACATCCGTCGACCTCACGCTCGATCCGCTGGCCGGCGTCGTCGGCGCGTTGATCACCTCGACGGCGTTCATGGGGGTGCTCTGGCGACGACGCGTCCGCGTCGTGACCTTCGCGTTCATCCTCGTGTTCGTGCTGTACGACGGCGACTCGTCGAACGTGTACCGGCTCATCGCCGCGATCGCCGGCTACTTCCTCGGCGCGCTCCTCGCGGGCGACGCGTCGACGCTCACCGCACGACGCAGCTCGCACGGCGAGACGCGAACGCTCGTCGCCGCCATCGTGGCCGTGACCGCGACCGGACCCATCGTCGCCCTCGTGAATCGAACCGAGCTCACGCCGTTCAGCTACGGCTCGTACCTCTTCACCGACGATCCCGTCGACCTCGACACCGTCATCTCGCAGTGCAACGCCGCCGCCAGCGCGGTGGCCGCGGAGTGCACGCGGCAACTCGCGCTCCTCAGCGCCCAGGGGTTCGGCATGTTCCTGCTGTCATTCGTGCCGGTGGTGCTGCTGCTGCTCGCCGCATGGGGACTTCGCAACGGACGGCGGTTCGCCCGGTGGCTCGCCATCGCCGTGAACGTGGCCATCCTCGTCTTCGCCCGCACGAACGCGGAGGTGACGATCACCACCGCCGACGTGGAGGACGGCACGTGGACCGTGTTCGACATCGGCGAACTCATCGTCTGGGTGCTCGCCATCATCGCGCTTCCGGTCGGCATCATCGTGCTGCTCACGGTGACCCGGCGCCACTTCCAGATCAGGGCACCGCGTCGCGCATTCACGCAGTTCGTCGTGACGGTCGTCGTGACGTTCCTCGGGCTGGCGGCGCTCTACTACGCCGTCGGCCTCGCGACGATCGGCGAGTTCTGGCCGAGCGCCGCACCCGCCGACCTGCTCATCGACACGCTCAAGCGATTCGTGCCGCCGCACTTCCTGGCGATCGTGGACCCGGTCGTGCTCCCCGGCCACGACATCGCCAGCGTGCTCTACCAGGCCGTCGGCCCGGTGTTCTGGACCGTCTTCGTGATCGCGGCGGTGATGCTCATGCGCCATACGAGCTCGGAGATGGGGTTCGCCGACCGACTGCGGGCGCGCGAGCTCCTGCGCCGAAACGGGGGCGGCACGCTCGGCTTCATGACGACCTGGCCCGGCAACGTCTACTGGTTCGGCCCCGACGGCGACTCGGTGGTCGCATACCGAGTCATC
>DASUVU010000010.1:0-8347 GCA_036378815.1 Agromyces sp.
GTCGCGTCGACGATGACTAAGGCCGATCGCGCTGCGCCGTTGGCCTGCGAGAACTGCCCGCCGACCGCGAGGCGACCGTCGGGAAGGGCCACGAGGGCCTTCACCTGGTTGTTCAGCGCCGGCTGGAAGCCCGGGATGAACTCGCCGGTGTTGACGTCGAACGCGGCGAGGAAGTGCCGCTCGACCTTGTTCGCACCGGTGGCGTTGAGGGTTCGCTGCACGTACTGGAAGTTGCCGCCGACGTACACGCGGTTGCCGATCTGCGCGAACGCCGACACCTCGGTGTTGAGCTCGCCGTCGACGCCGTTCGCCTGGCCGGTGACACCCCACACCGTCGGGCGGGCGTCGCTGTCGGGCATGGCCCGCAGCGTCTGCGCGGGCGCGCCGGCGTCGGGGATGGCCGCGAAGGTCATCTGCGAGATGCGCAGGCGCGGCCGCAGGTACACCTGCGTGAACGGGATGGCGTTGCCGGCTCCGCTCGTCGCGGAGTACAGGTACGACGAGGCGGCGTTCTGCCCGGCGACTCCGGAACCGTACCCGAATCCGCCGACCCAGCCCTGCGCCTGCCGCACGTTCGTGTCGACGCGGCGGAACTGCGTGTTGTTGCCGAAGCTGTTCGTCGTGCCGCCCGACCCCGTCGTGGTGTCGAACCGCCAGCTGCCCACGGGGTGCTCGCCGCGGAACGTCCAGATCCAGCGGTCGCGTCGCGGCATCGCGAAACGCACCTCCTGCCAGGTGGTTCCGGTCGTGTTCGTCGCGCGGCGCAGCCGCACGCCGTCGGTGAGGGCGCTGACCGCGCCGTTGTTGAGGAGTCCGTCGACCGTGAGGGCCGGGAGTTGCGCGACGAGGAACGCGTTCTGCCCGGTGACGGTGTTCCGGACGTCGTCAGGCGTGCGGAGTCCGTTGTAGTTGTTCTTCCATCCTTCACGCCCTCGCCCGACCAGGACCCAGCCGCCGCCATCCGTCGTCATGTCGCAGTAGAACTGCGCCGGGGCCTTCAGCGCGGGAGTCAGCAGCCAGTAGAGGCCGTCCGTGGAGGCCGGGTAGTTCTGCTTCGCCTCCCAGCACGATCCGGCGGCCGTGAGCGAGGACTTGCCGTCCGGAAGCGGATCGGCCGCCGCGCTCGGGGTGGCGGTGAACATCAGCACGGATGCCGCCATCACCACCGACGTGCCCAACGCGAGCGCGGCCCGCCTGAAGTGTCCCGGTCGACGGGTGGCTGTGTTCATGATGAGCCTCGTCCTCTCACGCGCAGGTTGCGCCGTCGGGGATTTCATGGGTGGACAGTCGCCAGAGCCCGTCGACGTAGACGGCTCCGTACAGGTGCATGACCGGGTGTCCCGGTCGGTAGAGCTGGTCGGCGACCGACTCGCCGTTCGCGTCGAGCACGTCGAGGTCGCTCGTGTCGATGCACACCTCGAGCACGGCGGTCGGAGGCGATGCCGCCAGGTCCATCGCTCGCACGTTCACACTCGTGACGACGGCCTCGCCGGTCTGGGTGTAGCCGAGGTGCTCCCGCTCGAACGCGAGCGCCTGCACCTCGCCCTCGACGAACCCGGTTGCGACCGCCTCGATGCCCTCGAAGCTGCCGTCGCCGCGCTGCAGCACCTCGTTGGTGGCCGCGACGAGCGTCTCCACGCTGGTGACGACGGCCTCGCTCGCCTCGTCTTCATCGCCGAGGGGCGCCGGTGTCGGCATGGGGTGCTCGAGCGGCGGCGGAGGCGGCTCCTGCTCCTCCTGCAGCGCGGCGTCGACGGGTTCGGCGTCGTCCGGAGAAGGCGGCGCGGCGACGTTGGCGATGCCGAAACCAGCCGCGACGACGGCGAGCCCGACGGCGCCGGCGATGATCCAGCGCGCCTTCCGGGGACGGCGCGGAGGTGTGGGCGACCCCGTCCAGTCCTCGGGGATCGGCTCGAGGTCGGACTCGGTCATGGTGCACCTCCTGCGACGGACGGGGACGGCTCGTCGACCGGCGCGTGCTCGGCCACGTACTCGGCGTAGGTGCGCCGAAGTCCGTCGGCCAGGCCGATCGACGGTGTCCAGCCGAGGCGGGTGAGTCGTGAGACATCGAGCAGCTTCCGCGGCGTCCCGTCGGGCATCGACGGGTCGAACGCCACGAGTCCATGGAAGCCGACGACCTCGGCGATGAGGTCGGCGAGTTCGCGGATGGTGAGGTCTGTGCCGCTGCCGACGTTGATGGAGATGCGATGGTCCCCGACCACCGCTTCGTACTCGACGCGGGGACATTCCATGACGAAGACGCTCGCCGCCGCGAGGTCGTCGACGTGCAGGAACTCCCGGCGAGGGGCCCCGGTGCCCCAGACGGCGACCTCGTGGGCCCCGCTCTCCCGTGCCTCGTGGAATCGGCGGATGAGGCCCGGGATGACATGGCTGTTCATGGGGTGGTACCGGTCGCCGGTGCCGTACAGGTTCGTCGGCATCACCGCGCGATAGTCGCGGTCGAACTGCTTCCGGAGGCTCTCGCAGAGCGAGATGCCCGCGATCTTCGCGATCGCGTAGGCCTCGTTGGTGGGTTCCAGCGGGCCGGACAGCAGGGCTTCTTCGGTGATCGGCTGCGGCGCGTACTTCGGGTAGATGCACGAGGAGCCGAGGAACAGCAGCCGTTCGACGCCGAAGTCGTGCGCGGCGCGGATGACATTGGCCTCGATCATGAGGTTCTCGTACACGAAGTCGGCGGGGTAGGTCGCGTTCGCGTGGATGCCGCCGACCCGCGCTGCGGCGAGGTAGACCTCGTCGATGACCTCGGCGGAGAAGAATGCGCGCACGGCGGCCTGGTCGGTGAGGTCGAGTTGCGCCCGGGTCCGCGTGATGATCTCACCTCGGTCGAGTCCGGCGAGCCGTCGCACGATCGCCGAGCCGACCATCCCGCTGTGGCCGGCAACGTAGATCCGCGGTCCGCCCATGGTCAGGCCTCCACCGGCATCAGGGCGGGATATCCGAGCGACCTCAGGAGCGCCTGCTGCTCGGCTGCGGCGAAGTCGACGGCCATCATCTCGGAGCACAATTCGGCGGCACCGATCTCGGGCAGCCATCCGAACTCGTGCCGGGCCTTCGACGCGTCCCCGAGGAGGGTGTCGACCTCGGTCGGGCGGTAGTAGCGCGGGTCGACCCTCACGATGACATCGCCGGCGTTGACGCCGGGTGCCTGCGATCCGATGACCTCATCCACCACGCCGACCTCGTCCAGTCCCGACCCTTCGAAGCGGAGCGTGATCCCGACCTCCTCGGCAGCCCACCGGGTGAACTGCCGCACCGAGTGCTGCACGCCGCTCGCGATCACGAAGTCCTCGGGCGCCTCGCGCTGGAGCATCATCCATTGCAGTCGGACGTAGTCGCGGGCGTGACCCCAGTCACGGCGGGCATCGAGGTTGCCGAGGTAGAGGCATCGCTCGAGGCCCTGAGCGCAGTTGGCGATGCCGCGCGTGATCTTGCGGGTCACGAAGGTCTCGCCGCGTCTCGGCGACTCGTGATTGAACAGGACCCCGTTGCAGGCGTACATGCCGTACGCCTCGCGATAGTTGACGGTGATCCAGAAGGCGAACAGCTTGGAGACGGCGTAGGGCGACCGGGGGTAGAAGGGCGTCGTCTCGCGTTGCGGCGTCTCGGCGACCTTGCCGAACAACTCCGACGTCGATGCCTGGTAGAAGCGGACGCGGTCGGTCATCCGCAGCAGCCGGATCGCCTCGAGCAGGCGGAGCGTGCCGAGGCCGTTCACGTCGGCGGTGTATTCGGGCTCCTCGAAGCTCACGGCCACGTGCGATTGCGCGGCGAGG
Source organism: Agromyces sp. (assembly GCA_036378815.1). Taxonomy (GTDB): domain Bacteria; phylum Actinomycetota; class Actinomycetes; order Actinomycetales; family Microbacteriaceae; genus Agromyces. Next base: position 3,795 of record DASUVU010000010.1, read on the forward strand.
TTGTAGATCTCGTCGGGCTCGACATCGCGGACGATGCGAGTGAGGTTCGTCGCATCGGTGAGGTCGCCGTGGTGCAGGATGAACCGTCGGTGCTCGGCGTGGGGATCCTCGTAGAGGTGGTCGATGCGCTGGGTGTTGAACTGCGACGAGCGGCGCTTGAGGCCGTGCACCTCATAGCCCCGTTCGAGGAGGAACTCCGCGAGGTACGAGCCGTCCTGGCCCGTGATACCGGTGATGAGCGCTCGCTTGGGCATGTCACTGCACGCCCGTCACTCGAGCCGAGATGTCGGCGTCGTCGGCGAGCACCGCGAGGGCCCGACGGAGGACCGTGCTCGAGGTCGTCATGGTGTAGGGGAAGTACACGACCTCGACCCCGACGGCCGCGAATCTCCGCTCGAGGAGCATCCCGCGCTCGGTGCCCTTCCAGTCGCCGCCCTTGAAGTAGACGTCGAACCCGACGGCCCGCCAGGTGTCGAGCTTGTCGAGTGCGGTCTCCGCGACGGCATCGTCGACGTACCTCACGCTCCGCACGATCTCGAGCCGCTCGTTCAGGGGCACGACCGGCATCGATCCCTTCGTCGCCCGCAGCACTTCATCGGAGACCACGCCCGCGATCAGGAAGTCGCACTGGCTTCGGGCGTGCTTCAGGATGTTGAGGTGTCCGACGTGGAACAGGTCGAACGCGCCGCCGGCGTATCCGATGCGCACGTCGCTCGGTCGGTCGCGCATGATGCGGTCGGTCATCAGTACGCTCCGTCCCCGCGGAGGACGACTCGAATCGTCCGCCAGATCAGCATGAGATCGCCGGTCAGCGACCAGTTCTCGACGTAGTAGAGGTCGAGGCGCACGCCTTCGTCCCAATCCAGGTCGCTGCGCCCGCTCACCTGCCACAGACCGGTGAGGCCCGGCTTGATCAGCAGGCGCCGATGCACGTGCCCGGTGTACTCGTCGACCTCGCAGGTGAGCGGAGGGCGTGGCCCGACCATGCTCATGTCGCCGCGGAGCACGTTCAGCAACTGCGGCAGCTCATCGAGGGAGTGCCGCCGGAGGAATCGGCCGACCGCGGTCACGCGAGGGTCGTCGTGCAACTTGAAGAGCGGCCCCGACCCCTCGTTGAGCGCCTCCAGCGCCCGGAGTCTCTGATCCGCATCCGGCACCATGGTGCGGAACTTCAGCATCCGGAACGTGCGTCCGTCGCGCCCCACGCGATCCTGCGCGTACAGGATGGGGCCCGGTCCGTCCAGCTTGATCGCCACTGCGATCGCGAGGAGGATCGGCGCGATCACCAGGATCCCGAGGCTCGCCGCGATCACGTCGAATCCTCGTTTGAGCGCGTGTCTTCCACCGTCGAACTGGGGGATCTCGACCTGGATGAGCGGCAGTCCCTCGACCGGCTGGAAGTGGATCCGCGGCCCAGCCACATCGGTGAGCGGACTCGAGAGGACCAGCTCGGCTCCACTGCCCTCGAGTTGCCAGCTCAGTTCTCGGATGAATTCGCTGTCCCCGGGTGTTCGCCCTGCGACGATCACGGCTTCGGCGCCGAGTTCGCGAGCCCGGTCGCCGACCTCCGGAATGCCGGCGACGACCGGGACGCGCGCGCCGCGCTCATCGAAGAACGCATGACCCGGGGAGTTCGTCGCGACGCCGATGACCCGGTAGCCGACGCCTCGGCGTTCGCCGATGCTGTGAACGACGTACTCGGCATCGGCGGGCTCGCCCACGACGATGGCGCGAGCGAGGTACCGCCCCATCCGGCGCTGACCGAGCAGCCACTTCCGCCAGAGCCAGCGCTCGAGCAGCAATCCGAACAGTCCTACCGGGAGGGCGATGAGCACGAACGAGCGAGTCAGCTGCAGACCTGCGATGAGGACGAACAGTGCGAGGATGCCGAATTCGAACACCGTGGCGGTGGCGACGCGGCGGTACTCCAGGGCGCCCATGCCGAGCACTCGGTCATCACGCGTGTGGGCCGACGCGATGCATGCGAGCCACGTGATGACGGTCAGGGCGGCGATCGCGGCGTACTGCGATCTCGAGGCGCTCATCACGACGGGTTCGATCGCGAATCCGACCGCCGTCGCCGTCGCGATGCTCCCGAGGACGACGGCAGCGTCCGTCGCGGCGAGGCGCCAACGAATGGGCCGCACCCAGAAGGCGGCAGTACCCCGGGCAACTGTGAGGCGTCGGCGAATCCGTCGACCGCTCTGCACCGCGGTGGCCGAGGGGGCGAACGAGGCTGCATGCGTCATCCTGGCCGACGTCATAGTCGGCTCCGAAGGGCGCACGCGCCGCATTCGTTCGGCACTGGGTGTCGGGTTCGAGCGATCGGTGAGGTGACTCGCCGATGCGGAGTGTTCACGGTCGGCCTGTTTCGGGTTTACTGCGGGTGAAGCCGCCTACTCGTCCGGGCGGGTAATCCCGGGCAGTCCCGGGCGGGTAATCCCGGGCTGGGTGCGGAGCCGAGTAATGCTCCGCCGGAGCGAATGCAGGCATCCTCTCCGGCTGTGGTACGGCGAACACCTGAGAAAAACTCTTGTTCGCAGGACCGACAATACGTCTTCATTCGAGGCGCACCCAGTCCCCCTAAAGGGGGACTGGGAGGACGTGGTCGAGGCTCGCGGCATCTCCGCCCCGATGTCGCGGCGCGGCGTGCGGGTGCGGCATCCGCTCATCGTTACCGTGTGGTCATGAGAGACCTGTATCCCGAGATCGAGCCGCTCGAGACCGGCATGCTCGACGTCGGCGACGGACAGCACATCTACTGGGAGGTGTCGGGGAACCTGGCCGGCAAGCCGGTGGTGTTCCTGCACGGTGGCCCCGGGGGCGGCACCACCCCCACGCACCGGCGGCTGTTCGACCCCGCGCGCTACCGGATCGTGCTCTTCGACCAGCGTGGATGCGGACTGTCGATCCCGCACGCGAGCCGGCCCGACGCCGACCTCTCGGCGAATACGAGCTGGCACCTGGTCGCCGACATGGAACGGTTGCGGGGACACCTCGGGATCGACCGCTGGATGGTCTTCGGCGGTTCGTGGGGAAGCGCCCTCGCGCTCGCCTACGCCCAGACGCACCCCGAACGTGTCACGGAGCTGGTGCTGCGCGGCATCTTCACGCTGCGTCGCGCGGAGCTCGACTGGTTCTATGAGGGCGGTGCCTCGGCGATCTTCCCCGACCTGTGGGAGGAGTTCGTCGCACCGATTCCCGTGCTCGAGCGCGGGCACCTCATCGAGGCGTACTCACGGCTGCTCGGCAACCCCGACCCCGACGTGCACGAGCCGGCCGCGATCGCCTGGTCGCGGTGGGAGTCGTCGACGATCACGCTCGTGCCCGATCCCGAGAACATCGAGCGCTTCACGCAGCCCGAGTACGCGACGGCGTTCGCGCGCATCGAGAACCACTACTTCCGCCACGGTGGGTGGTGGGAGGAGGGCCAGTTGATTCGCGATGCGCATCGGCTGGCGGGCATTCCCGCGGTGATCGTACAGGGACGGTACGACGTGTGCACCCCCATGATGACCGCCTGGGATCTGCATGCCGCGTGGCCGGAGGCCGAGCTGCGGATCATCCCCGATGCAGGACACGCGTTCGATGAGCCCGGCATCCTCGACGCGCTCATCCAGGCCACCGACCGTTTCGCCCGCGGCGACGACGGTGACGACGACGACGACGATGGCGACGATGATGGCGACGGGGTTGAGGACACCCGCGACGACGCGAATGACGACGACGATGACGGTGACGACGACGATGACGACGATGACGACGATGACGACGATGACGACGATGACGACGATGACGACGATGACGACGGCGGCGATGACGATGACGACGACGACGAAGAGTCCGACGACGACGAACCCGACGACGACGAAGCCGAAACGACAGCGGATGTCAATGGGTCGGCCGTGAAGGCCTCGAAACGTCGCCGGGCCAATCGCGCGGAGTAGCTTCGGATCATGACGTTCAACCCGAACTCGGACATCAGCGGAGGCAAGGCATCCCATCGCGGGCGCAACACCGGCATCGCGGTCGGAGGGGGGCTCGGCGTCATCGCGCTGTTCGTCCTCTCGCAATTCCTCGGCGTCGACCTCACTGGCCTCCTCGGCGGCGGCCAGGGCCAACCGCAGGCGAGCGACTCGGCGCTCGAGCAGTGCCTGACCGGCCAGGACGCGAACGAGCGGATCGAATGCCGGATGCAGGGTGCGTCGGCCTCGCTCGAGGACTACTGGCAGGAGGAGGGACCGAACGTCGGCATCGATTACGTGGGCCCCCAGAACTTCATCCTCTTCGAGCAGGCGGTGTCGACCGGGTGCGGCAACGCCTCGTCGGCCACGGGGCCGTTCTACTGCCCGCCCGACCAGACGATCTACGTCGACACCAGCTTCTACGACCAACTCGAGAGCCAGTTCGGCGCGAGTGGCGGCCCGCTCGCCGAGATGTACGTCGTGGCGCATGAATGGGGCCACCACGTGCAGAACCTCGCCGGCATCCTGCAGCAGTCGCAGGACGGCCAGACCGGTCCGACGTCGAACGCCGTGCGTGTCGAGCTGCAG
>DASUVU010000011.1:0-5755 GCA_036378815.1 Agromyces sp.
ACGGATGCCGCCAGCTTCCGTCGTCGTACCTGCGCCGCCTGCGCTTCGATTCGCTCGTGCACACGCCGGGCGCGCTGCGTGCACTCGTGGACGCCGCGGGCGCCGACCGGGTGCTGCTCGGCTCCGATTACCCCTTCGACATGGGCGTCGACGACCCTGTGGAGCGGGTGCTCGAAGCCCCGCTGTCCGAGGTGGAGGCGCGCGCCATCCTCTCGGGCAATGCGATCGAGTTGCTCGCGCCGCGGTTCCCCTCGCTCGGCGCAGCGGGCGTCGGTGACGCCCCGCACGCCGCCCGCCTCGCCCCGGGAGGTTCACCGTGAGGATCGCCAGGTGGACGCATCACGGCACCGTCGGCGAGGGATTCGTCATGGACGACGACGTCGTGCCGTTCCCGCGCCGACTCACCGTCGCCGACGTGCTCGCCGCCGGGCTCGCCGAACTGCCCGCGCTGGCCGCAGAGGTCGAGGGCGAGGCATCCGCTCGGCCGGTGCCGCTCGCCGAGGTCGAGCTGCTCGCGCCGCTGGTGCCCGCGAGCGTGCGCGACTTCGCGGCCTTCGAGGAGCATGTCGAGGGCGTGACCGCCGCTGTCGACGGCGTGAGCCACGTCGCCCGCGAATGGTACGAACTCCCCACCTTCTACTTCACCAACCCGCACTCGATCATCGCGACCGGCGCCGAGGTGCGGCCGCCCGCGACCGAGCGCCTCGACTTCGAGCTCGAGGTCGGCGCCGTCATCGGCGGGGTCGCCGGTTCCGACGGCCGCGACCTCGCACCGGCCGACGCCCTTGCGCACATCTTCGGCTACACGATCTTCAACGACTGGTCGGCGCGCGACGTCCAGGCCCGCGAGATGCAGGTGCGACTGGGCCCCGCGAAGGGCAAGGACTTCGCGACGACCCTCGGCCCGTGGATCGTCACCGCCGACGAATTCGCCGGCCTGGTCGACGACGACGGCTTCCTCCCCATCGAGATGGAGGCCCTCATCAACGGCGAACGCGTCGGCCACGACCTGCTCTCGAACATGGGCTGGCCCTTCCGCGACCTCGCGGCCTACGCGTCACGCGATTCCCGCGTCGTGGCCGGCGACGTGCTCGGTTCGGGCACGGCCGGGAACGGCGGATGCCTCGCCGAACTCTGGGGGCGCGCGGGCTCGCTCACCCCGCCGCCGCTCGCCGAGGGCGACGAGGTGGTCCTGCGCGTCGAGGGCGTCGGCGAGATCCGGAACACCGTCGGACGTGCGGTTCACGTCCCCCATATCCCTCCGGCGCGGCAGCGCTCACGCGCACGCGCCAGGGGATGACCCCCCCATCCGCACACCCAACCCGAGGAGTCTCAATGGCGAACACCTCAGTCCAGACCGGACCCGGCACCCGCCGGGCCGGTGTCCTCCAGGCGATCCTGCTGCTCGCGGGCAGCTGCATGCCCGTGCTCGGATCGGTACTCCTGACGCCGATCTTGCCGCAGCTCTCGGCCGAGTTCGGCGGCGTGCCGGGGGGTGAGATCCTCGTGCCCATGGTCGTCGCGATCCCGGCGCTGATGATCGCGCTCTTCGCGCCGTTCGCCGGGCAGATCGTCGACCGTCTCGGACGCAAGAAGCTGCTCATCGTCGCCATGTTCGCGTACGCGCTCGTCGGCATTGCGCCGGCGTTCCTCGACACGCTCCCGGCTATCCTCGCGACGCGGGTCGGCGTGGGTATCACCGAGGCGGCGATCATGACGGTGTGTACGACGCTCATCGTGGACTACTGGCACGAGCGCGAGCGGCGCGCGAAGTACCTCGGGTACCAGACGATCGCGACCACCCTGGCAGCGACCGCCTTCATCGCGATCGGTGGCGCCGCCGGCGCGGCCGGCTGGCGCACGCCCTTCTGGATCTACCTGGCCGCGGCGATCATCGCCGTGCCGATGATCTTCCTGCTGTGGGAGCCGAGCAAGGCCGACACCACCGACGAGCACGCGAACGCCACGAAGGTGCCGATTCCCTGGCGCCGCATCGCGCTGCCGCTCATCGTCGGCCTGTTCGGCGGGTTCACGTTCTACGTGCTCATCATCGAGGCCAGCTACCTTCTGGTCGACGCGGGCGTCGCGCCGAACGACACCCCGACGATCGGAGGGATCGCCGCGCTCGCCTCACTGGCGACCGCAGCGGGCGGCTTCACGTTCACGAGGATCGCCAAGGTCGGCACGAAGCGACTCCTCCCCGTGGCGTTCGCCCTGCAGGCGGTGGGAATGCTCATCATCTGGCTGGTCGGCGGCATCGCCGGGGTCACGATCGGGGCCATCGTCGGCGGCGTGGGCTCGGGCTTCCTGCTGCCCACGATGCTCACATGGACGCTCGCGTCGATCCGCTTCGAGGAGCGCGGACGTGTCACCGGATTGTGGACGGCGGCGTTCTTCTTCGGCCAGTTCCTCACGCCGATCCTGATGGGCGCCATCACGGCCGCCGTCGGGGGGACCTTGCCGACCGCCGTGGGTGTGGTCGGCATCGCATGCGCGGTGGCGGCGATCCTGCTCGGGTTCGGGCTCCGGCGTTCGGCCGACGCTCCCGTCGAGGAGGAGGTCATCGCGACGGCGTGACGCCCCGGGCGCGGGGCGGGGCGTCGATACGCCCCGCGCCATCGCCGAGATCAGTGGCGGCTTCCTCGAACAGGGTGCGCATCCACTCGTGTTCGGGGTCGCGGCGGTGCATCGGATGCCACCACAGCGCGTTCGAGATCGGGGTCGCGTCGAACGGCGGCTCGTAGACGCGCACGTCGGCCATGGCCTTCGCGTACTCGGCCAAACCGGCCTGCAGGAGACCGAGCCGCTGGGTGCCGGCGACGTAGAGCGGCAGCGCGACGAAGCTCTCGACGACCGTGCCGACGATCGGCTCGATACCGAGTTGCTGGATCTGCCGGCTCGCCGACGTGAAGGCGTTCTGCGACTGGTACGTGAACACCCAGGCCGACTCCGCGACATCCGCCATCGTGACCTCGCCCCGGATGCGCTCGTTGCCGGCCGAAGCGATGATGACCCAGCGGTCCTTCCAGAGGTCGGTGTAGGGGAGGTCGCTGAGGAACCCGTGCGGGATCATGAGGCCATCTGCCGATCGCAGCCGGTTCATGGCGTCCTCGACGATCTGCGGGGAGTGGTGCATGAACCGGAAGCGGATGCCGGGTGCACGTTCGATGGCCAGCGCCGCCACCCGACGGCCGACCGTGGCGAAGGCGTAGTCGGAGCCGTAGACGGCGAACTCCCGCGACGATTCGGCCGCGTTCCACTCGGCCTGGCTCTCGAACACGCGGCGCACCGCGTCGAGCGCGGCTGGCGCCTGCTCCAAGAGCCGGGAGGCGAGGGGTGTCAGTTCGTAGGTGTTGCCGCGCCGGGCGAGGATCGGGTCGTTGAAGTGGGTTCGGAGCCGCGCGAGCGACGCGCTGAGCGCGGGCTGGCTGAGGTGCAGGCGCTCGGCCGCGCGCGTGACGCTGGCCTCCGTGAGCAACGCGTCGAGCGAGACGAGGAGGTTGAGGTCGAGGCGGGAGAGCGAGGGCTGGTCGGACACGTCGTCGAGTTCCTTCGAACGGGGCCGGGGTCGCACCAGTCTATCCGGCTGGTCGATCGCCCCGGTCCCGCCTATAGGACTGAGTGATAGTCGGCAGCGGCCGGCGACTCACCGCGGTGCGCGTGCGCGTGCGCGCGCCCGCGACCCGGCGAACCATGCGCTCGCCAGCCCGAGCACGGCGAAGCAGGTCATCGCGGTCATCGCCGGCAACGCCGTCTGGGTGCCGGCGATGCCGCCGAGCGGCGACGCCAGGGCGCCGAAGACGAACTGGGTGAAGCCGACCAGTGCCGAGCCGGCGCCCGCGGCGGCCCGGGCCTCGCCCACCGCGAGGGCGGACGCGCTCGACATCACCGAGCCGCAGCCCATCGCGAATGCGCTGACGACGATGAGATAGGTCGTCAGCGTCAGGGTGTCCGTGATCGTCAGAGCCACCCCCGCGGCGGCGGCGAGCGCCTGCAGCGACTGAGCGATCCTGAGCGTCACCGGCGCACCGATCCGGTGAGCGATCACCCCGTTGAGCCAGGCGCCCGCCATGACCGAAACGGAGCTCAACGAGAACGTGAGTCCGTACCCGAGCGGCGTGATGCCGAGCACCTCCTGCACGATGAACGACGACGAGCTGATGTAGACCATCAGCGCCGCGTATCCGGCGCCGAACGCGATCGCATAGCCCATGAACACCGGATGTCGCAGCAGCCGGCCGATGTTCCGCGCGAGCGTGCCGACGGTGAACGGGTGCCGCCGCTCGACGGGCAGGCTCTCGGGAACGAAGAGCGCCGCCACGACGAGCATGCCGGTGGCGAGCACCGCGAGACCCAGCAGGGCGACCCGCCAGCCGCCCACCTGCGTCAGGAGCGCGCCGAGTGGGCTCGCCACCGCGGGGCCGAGGGCGATCATGACGAAGATCGTGCTGAAGGCGCGCACCGCCTGCACATGGTCGACGAGATCCGCGATCACTGCGCGGGCCAGCACGGTGCCCGAGGCGCCCGCGAATCCCTGCACCCCGCGAACGAGGATCAGCACCTGGATCGTCGGGCTGACGGCGGCCAGGTAACAGCAGAGCGCGAACAGCGTCAAGGCGACCACGAGGGTACGGCGTCGGCCGAGGGCATCCGACACGGAGCCGATCAGCAGCTGGCCGAGCGCTGAACCGGCGAGCAGCGCCGTGAGCGTGAGCTGCACCGTCGACGCGCCGACCCCGAGGTCTTCGGCGATATCGGGGAACGCCGGAAGGTAGAGGTCGGTCGACAGCGAGCCGGCCATCGAGATGTAACCCAGCACCAGCATCAACCCGGGGCTGATGCGCCGCGCCGAGGGCGCCTCGAGTCGATTGCCCTCGTCAGGAAGGTCGGCCACGAAAACCCTCTCGTGACGCGCTACAGCGCGGTCTCGAGCGGCCAGCCGGTGTAGGCCTCGGCGAGGTAGCGGCGGCCCGCCTCGGACTCGACGACGGAGCGGAGCTCGCCCACCTGACGACGGCGATCGAAATCGGTGGCGTCGGGCGCGACGTGCAGCATGCTCGTCATCCACCAGGAGAAGTGCTGCGCCTTCCAGATGCGCCGCGATGCGGTCTCGGGGTAGGCGTCGAGCGGGCGCTCGTCGTTCTCGAGGAGCAGCGCGCGCAGCGCGCGCTCGAGCAGGATGACGTCGGCGACGGCGAGGTTCATGCCCTTCGCTCCCGTCGGTGGCACCGTGTGTGCGGCGTCGCCGACGAGGGCGACCCGGCCGTGCCGGAGCTCGTGTGCGACGAAGCTGCGGAACCGGAGCACGTCACGCTGGAAGATCGGGCCCTCCTTGAGGGTCGTGCCGGGCACGCGCGCCTGGAGGTGCTCCCAGAGCTCCTCCTCGGTGAATGCCTCGGGGTCGACGTCGGGGTCGCACTGGAAGTACATGCGCTGCACGGTGTCGGAGCGCTGGCTGATGAGCGCGAACCCGTTCGGCGAGTTGGAGTAGATGAGCTCGTCCGAGCTCGGCGGCGCCTCGCAGAGTATGCCGAACCACGCGAACGGGTACTCGCGGAAGTAGCCACCCGTCTGCGACCCGGTCACGGCGGTGCGCGCGATCGAGTGCGACCCGTCAGCGCCGACGACGAACTCGGCGTCGATCTCGAGCTGCTCGCCGTCGGCGCCGGTGGCGAACACCCGCGGGCGGGCGGAGTCGGCGCCCTCGACGCGATCCGCGGTGACGCCGAACCGCAGGTCCTGACCCTCGGCGAGT
>DASUVU010000012.1:0-9496 GCA_036378815.1 Agromyces sp.
TCGTGATGCCCAGACGACGAGCCGCATGGAACACGTTGAAGGTCGACGTCATGTTGTTGTGGAAGGTCGCGACCTCGCTCGCCAGCCCCGGCGCGGGGATCGCCCCGAGATGCACCAGGCCGTCGATCGTGCCGCCCTCGCCGATGCCGTCGAAGACATCGACGACGTCTCCGTAGTCGGCCAGGTCGACCCGGATGAATCCGGGCGACCGCTCGCCGACTCGGTCGAGCCGCGCGACCTCGTGGCCATTCGACTGGAGTTCGCGGGCCACGGTGCGACCGAGCTTGCCCGAGGCGCCGGTGACGATGATGCGCATCCGCTCAGTCTGGCACCGTTCGGCTCGCCCGGCCGGGCTCGCAGTCTTGGGCCGCGCACCGTCGACGTGCTCATCCGGCGGCTCCAACCCCTGTCGAAGCCGTGGCGGCGAGCGTAGCGTCGCGCTATGGCCGGTGAGGTGGAACGTCCTGGTGCCGAGCAGTGGGTGCCCGACGAGGCCGGTCTCGACGAGCTTCGCGCCGCGGCGCCCGACTGCCGTGGGTGCGAGCTCTGGAAGGATGCCACGCAGGTCGTCTTCTCGAAGGGCCCCGAGGGTGCGCGGCTGATGCTCGTGGGCGAGCAACCCGGCGACCGCGAGGATCTCGAAGGCGAGCCGTTCGTCGGTCCCGCCGGTCGCGTGCTGGCCGACGCAGTCGACGCCGCGGGCATCCCGCGCGGGCAGGTCTACGTGACGAATGCCGTCAAGCACTTCCGGTTCGAGCGCCGCGGCAAGCGGCGCATCCACGAGAAGCCGGCGGTCGCGCACATCGTGGCATGCCGGCCGTGGCTCGAGGCCGAGTTCGACGTGGTGGATCCCGACGTCGTCGTCGCCCTCGGCGCCACCGCTGCGCGTTCGGTGCTCGGTCGCACGGTCCGCATCGGCGAGGTACGCGGACGGGTGCTGCCACCGGATGCCGCGGGCGCGCCACCCGCGCTGCCGGCGCCGGTGCTCGTGACGACGCATCCGTCCGCCCTCCTCCGGATCGACGACGCCGCCGACCGCCGGGCCGCGTTCGAGGCCCTCGTCGACGATCTCCGAACCGCGTACGACGCCCTTGGGTGACACGACGGCACACCGCATATGCCATCCGCGTCATACATCGGACTCGGCATCCATCTCACAGGCCCTTCCCATACGCGTCCACTAGGGTGGAGGCATCTGCAGCGGGTGGTCTACCCGCGAACCCCGGCTGGGAAGTCGACGACCAGCTTGGATGTGCAACATCTCTCACGCCGAAACTCTCGGTGCAGTCAGGGCGACGAAGCCCAGCACCGGCACAGCCGACATCACACGCAGCTACACCGCCCTCTCGCGAGTCGTTCGTGAATCCGGGCTCCTCAGCCGCACCCGCTGGTTCTACATCGCGCTCGTCGGCGTCCTGCTGGTCGCACTCGGCGGAGCCGTCGCCGGGTTCATCCTGCTCGGAGACTCGTGGTTCCAGTTGCTGATCGCCGCTGCGCTCGGCCTGATCTTCACGCAGTTCGCATTCCTCGCCCATGAGGCGTCGCACCGCCAGGTGCTCGAGTCCGGACCGGCCAACGACCGAGTCGGCCGCACCATCGCCACGGCCGTCGTCGGCATCAGCTACGCGTGGTGGATGACGAAGCACACCCGCCACCATGCGAATCCCAACAAGATCGGCAAAGACCCCGACATCGACTTCGACACGATCTCCTTCGTCGAAGCGGATGCCGCGAAGCAGCGTGGGCTCATGGCCCTCATCACGCGCAAGCAGGGCTATCTGTTCTTCCCGCTGCTCACGCTCGAGGGCCTGAACCTGCACTACCGGTCGATCCGCACGCTCTTCGATCGCGGGCCCGTCAAGGGTCGTTGGATCGAGCTCAGCTCCATCGCCGTGCGCTTCGCCGTGTACTTCGGCGCGATCTTCTGGATGCTGCCGCTCGGCATGGCGTTCGCCTTCATCGGCGTTCAGCTCGCGGTGTTCGGCGTCTACATGGGTGCGTCGTTCGCGCCGAACCACAAGGGCATGCCGATCATTCCGGCCGACGCGAAGCTCGACTTCTTCTCGAAGCAGGTGCTGACCTCCCGGAACGTCTCGGGCGGGATCTGGGCGAGCGCGCTGTTCGGCGGCCTCAACTACCAGGTCGAGCACCACCTGTTCCCCAACATGCCGCGGCCGCACCTGGCGAAGGCGCGCGAGATCGTGCGCGAGCACGCGTCGACGCTCGGAGTTCCCTATACCGAGACGACGGTCCTGCAGTCGTACCGCATCGTCATCGACTACCTCAATCGCGTCGGCCTCGCCGCGCGCGACCCGTTCGACTGCCCGATGGTGAACCAGTTCCGTCGTGTCTGATCGAACCCACGCACTTCCGTCGGCGGACGTCGCCGTCGGAACCCGCACGGCCTGAGCCGTGCACGTCGCAGCCGTTCAGCGGCTCGGCTCTACAGAAGGAAAAGAATATGGCAACCGGAACCGTCAAGTGGTTCAACGCCGACAAGGGCTTCGGCTTCATCGCTCCCGATGACGGCACTGCCGACGTGTTCGCGCACTTCAGCGCGATCGCGTCGGGCGGATACCGCTCGCTCGAAGAGAACCAGAAGGTTGAATTCGAGGTCGCTCGCGGCCCCAAGGGCCTGCAGGCCGAGAACATCACGGTCATCGCGTAGTTCTCGCCCCCCAACCGGTCTGACCTGAGCGAAGGCCGGTCGACGAGCGGATGCCGCACGGCGCCGCCTCTGCGTGAGGCGTGCCGCGGCATCCGCTCGTTCGTTCGTCCGGCCCACGGTCCGCTACGCGGTCTTCGGCTCCTCCTCGGCGGAGCGACCGGATGACGCCACGTCGGCCCTCGAGGGCCACGTCTGGGCGTCCTGACGTCCCCACGGGTGATCGACGAGATCCTCGAAGAGCGCGATGTAGTCGGCGGCCATTCGCCGCGCGGTGAAGCGGGCCTCGACGCTGGTGCGGCTGGCGCTGCGATCCAGGTCGGTGACTCGCCCGAGCGCTTCGGCCAGCCCGTCGAGGTCGTCGCGGATGTATCCGGTGCGCCCCTCGTCGACGATCTCGGGCACCGAACCCCGACCCGTGGACACGACCGGCGTGCCGGTCGCCATCGACTCGATCATCACCAGCCCGAACGGCTCGTCCCATTGGATGGGGCTGAGCAGCGCGAGCGATGAGCCCATGAGCTCGTACTTCTCGGCGGCATCGAGCTCGCCGAGGTACTCGGCGTTGGAACCGAGCACAGGCCGCACGACCTCGTCGAAGTACTCCTGCTCGGCCGGCTCGCGCATCTTCGCCGCGATCCGAAGCGGAATGCCGGCGCGTTGGGCGATGGAGATCGCCTCGGGGAGTCCCTTCGACGGATTCATCCGGCCGACGAAGCAGGCGCTGTCGCCGCCGGGGCCGACGGGAATGGTCTCGACATGGATGCCGTGGTGGATCACCCGCGCGATGGGGATGTCGCCGGCGGTCGATGCCTGGTGGTGCGAGATCGCCACGAAGGCCATGTCGGGTGCTGCGACGGCGTACAGCTCCTGCACCAGGGGGATGAACGGGCCATGGGCGATCGTCACCGTGGGCCCCGTGCGCAGGCTGCGGGCGACGATCGGGCCCGCCAGCGTGTTGTCGACGACGACGTCAGCGCCCTCGAACTTCGTGTAGGCGCGAATCAGGTGGCGGAGCTCGTGCGTGGTGATGCCCATCGTCTCGTGGTCCGCGGGCGGGAAGCCCTCGAGCTGCGGCACCGGCGAGGTGCTGTCACCGGATGCCGCGAGCATCACGTCGTGTCCCGCGTCCACCAGCTCGCGCGCGAGGACGTCGATGAACGACTCGATGCCGCCGTACGCGTCGGGCGGGATCGGAATCCACGGCGGAGCGACGATGCCGATTCTCATGATGATTCCCTTCGGGACGGCACCATGACGGGCGGGGCCGCCTCATGGTGCAGGGTGATACCGTCGGGCAGCCCCACGATCGAGGTGCCCGCACGCGAGGTGTCCATCGAGATCCGGGAACCGGCGAACGGCACGTTCCGGAGGTGGATGTCGCCGAAGTGCGCGGCCGAGGTCGGCGCGACCCAGACATCGCCGGTCGGCAACGAGGGATCGAACCGCAGCGTGGTGCGCAGCAATGACAGGGGCGTCGCGGCCGCCCAGGCCTGGGGCGAGCATGAGGCCGGGTAGGAGACCGGTTCGGGGTAGCGCTTGCGGCCGAACCCGCAGAACAGCTCGGGGAGGCGCCCACCGAAGTGGCTGGCCGCCTCGAACTGGGCCGACACGATGCGATTCGCCTCCTCGACGAAGCCGTATCGCATGAGACCGGCGGCGATGATCGCATTGTCGTGCGGCCACACGGAACCGTTGTGGTAGCTCGCCGGATTGTACGCACCCATGTCGGACCCGAGCGTGCGTACGCCCCAGCCGCTGAACATCTCAGGGGACAGGAGGCGCTCGGCGACGGCCGCTGCCTTGTCCTCGTCGACGATGCCGCTCCAGAGGCAGTGGCCCATGTTCGAGGCGCAGGCATCGACGGGGCGCTTGTCGCGATCGAGCGCGACGGCGAAGTAGCCGCGCTCGGGGAGCCAGAAGCGCTCGTTGAACTCGCGCTTCAGTCGATCGGCCCGCTTCGTCCAGCGCAGTGATGCGTCGTCGTCGCCCTGCAGCGACGCCAGCGTCGCACGCGCGATGAACGCCGCGTAGACGTACCCCTGGACCTCGCAGAGCGCGATGGGGGCCTGGGCGAGACTGCCGTCGGCGAAGTTGATGCCGTCCCACGAGTCCTTCCACCCCTGGTTGATGAGGCCGTGCTCGTTGAGGCGGCCGTACTCGACGAATCCGTCGCCGTCGCGGTCGCCGTACTCTTCCACCCATCCGAGCGCCCGGTCCGCGGCTTCGAGCAGGTCGTCGCTCTCCGCGGGAAGACCGCCCCACCGGGCGAGTTCTCCGAGCACGACCACGAACAGCGGCGTGGCGTCGGCGGTGCCGTAGTAGACCGAGCCTCCGCCGAGTGCGAGGTTCGATGTGGCGCCCAGGCGCACCTCGTGCAGGATGCGGCCCGGCTGCTCTTCGGAGGACGCGTCGACGCGTTCCCCCTGCAGGTCGGCGAGGGTCCGCAGGGTGCCGAGCGCGAGTGACGGGTCGAGCGGCAGCGCCATGAAGGAGGTCAGCAGGGAGTCTCGCCCGAACAGGGCCATGAACCACGGCACTCCGGCCGCCACGACCGGCCGGTCGGGGTGCGCCGGGTCGAAGATCCGCAGCGATCCGAGGTCGCGCTGGCTCTGGCGGATGACGCGTTCCATCGCGCCGTCCTCCAGGGACGACACGGGCGTGCCGGACTGCCAGGCCAGGAATCGTCGCGTCGGTTCTCGCAGCGCCCCGTCCTCGGTCTCGGGGCCCAGCGCCACCCCTGGCTGCTCGCTCGACGGTGCGATGCGGATCTCGCGCGACCACGTGCCTCGTGGCTCCAAGACGACGTCGAATGCGATGCGGTCACCGCGGAAGTCGGCCCCGTCGGCCGAAACCGTGAGACCGAAGCCGTCGCCCTGGGGCGCGTCGATCTCGAATCGACCACGCTCGTGCTCGTGCATCGGGCGCGGCGTGCGAGCGGCCCGACCCTCCTTCACCTCGAAGATGTCGGCGAAGTCCGATTCGATCACGAACTCGATCGAGAAGGCGAGTGGCTCGCGCGAGAAGCTCCGCAACGTGATCTCCTCGTGCAGCCCGAAGCCCACGCGACGGTCGCGCTCGACGATGAGCGGCGTATCGGCCCGTCCGGGCACATGCCCCGCCCGCCCGACCATGACCGCGCGGAACGGGTGCGGGCTCATGTACGACAACGGCTCGACCGGCGAACCGTCGACGAGCAGGTTCCACCGGGAGACGATCCGGGTGTCGCGGAAGAACGCTCCGTGCGGCAGCTCGGGCACCATGTCGCCGTTCTCGGCCGAGACGCAGAACGAGGTGCCCTCGACGATCGTCACCGCCCCGGGGCCGGCCGAGTTCGCGAGTGTGTCCATGTTCCAGCCGGTCATGCTCACCACCTTTTCGACTCGAGCCCGAACGCGCAGGTCGACCATCGCGCCCCGGGCCGGTCGAGCTCCAAGCTAGGTACGGTCGATGCCCGCGGCGAGGGGATTGACCAGCATCGGCGCGACTGTTAGTCGCGGGAGCGCGATCATCGGGTCACGCGGCGGCGCCGGCGATGTTCACGAGCCACGTGATGCCGTACCGGTCCGTGAGCATGCCGAACGCGTCACCCCACTGCGCGACCTCGAGCGGTTGCACGACCGTGCCGCCGTCGGCGAGCTTGTCCCAGTAGCCGCGCAGCGCGGCGTCGTCGTCGCCGGACAGGGAAATCGAGAGTCCCGCGGGCGCGCGGAACTCCATGTGCTTCGGCGTATCGGCGCCCATGATCACGATGCCCTGCGCTCCCTCGAGCTGCCCGTGCATGACGAGGTCGTTCTCCGCCGGGTCCTGGGCGGCCTGGAAGTCGGCGAAGGTGCTCACGTTCAGGTCGCCGCCGAACACGGACTGGTAGAACTCCAGGGCTTCGCGCGCGTTGTCCTTGAAGTTGATGTACGGGTTCAGCGTCACGGCCATGGTGTCCTCCGGTGTGCGGTGTCGAACGTGCCTTCCCGCCGATTCTGCTCCGACTGGGGCGACTTGGCGAGGGTTGGGCACCACCTTGACGGCGGCACCGCAACGTCGTACAGTAATCAATGAAGTAGTTGATCAAGCATCAGGTTGAATAAAGGAGGCGGCCGTGATCATGGATCCCAACGCCGACGACCGCCTCGATCGCGCCTTCATGGCGCTCGCCGACCCGGTGCGTCGGCGCATCATCGCCCGCCTCAGCCGCGGTCCGGCCACGGTCAACGAGCTGGCCGAGCCGTTCGCGATCACCAAGCAGGCCGTCTCGAAGCACATCCAGGTGCTCGAGCACGCGGGCCTCGTGACGCGAACGCGTGAGGCCCAGCGTCGGCCCGTGCATCTCGATGCCGCCGGGCTCGAGGCACTCACCGCGTGGATCGATCGCTATCGGTTGATCCACGAGCAGCGGTTCCGCAACCTGGACGCGCTGCTCGCCACCGACCGCGGCCCGCACGTCGCGGCATCCGACGCCGGCACGACCGCCGGCCCTGCACAGGAAGCAACCGAACCATGACCACCACCACCAACCACCCCGTCACCGTCACGGCCCCCGAGGGCCTGCCGTTCATCGACATCGAGCGGGAGTTCGACGCTCCGGTCGCTGCGCTGTTCAACGCGCATCGCGACCCCGAGCTCGTCACGCAGTGGCTCGGGCCGAACGGCTACGAGATGACGATCGAGCGCTGGGACTTCACGACCCAGGGCGGCTACCGCTACGTGCACACCGACCCCAAGGGCGAGTCCTACGGCTTCAACGGCACGTTCCACACGGTGCGCGAGAACGAGTTCGCGATCCAGACCTTCGAGTTCGAGGGGTATCCCGACGTCGTGGCGATCGAGTCGATGACGTTCGAAGACCTCGGAGACGGTCGCTCCCGAATCCGCATCCACTCCGTCTACCCGACGGTCGAGTCCCGCGACGGCATGGTCGCCAGCGGCATGGAGGGCGGGCTGACCGAGGGCTACCAGCGCCTCGACGCCCTGCTCGCCGGCTGACGGTCCCTCACCCCATACCCAGGAACGGAGCACTGCCATGGACTGGACCCTCGAAGTCGTGATCGTCCCGGTCAGCGACATCGGACGCGCCATCGAGTTCTACCGCGACAAGGTGGGATTCGACCTCGACCATGACACCGTCATGGGCGACCAGCGATTCGCACAGCTCACACCACGAGGTTCCGGCTGCTCGATCGTCATCGGCACGCTGCCCTCGCAGAACGAGATGGCGCCCGGGTCGCTGAAGGGCGTCCAACTCGTGGTGGCCGACGCCGAGGCGGCCCGCGCGGAGCTCGTCGAGCGCGAGGTCGACTGCGGCGAGATCCAGGTGATCGATCCTCGCGACGGCGGCACATTCTTCGGCTTCGAAGACCCCGACGGCAACTCCTGGGCCGTGCAGCAGATCAGGGATCGCGCGAAGCACCCCCTGATCCCCCAGGAGTCACGGCGGCCGTTCGGCGCCGAGCAGCAGGCCTGACGCACGATCACTGCCTAGGCTGCGGATGCCGCGGGCCGACCTCCGGGTCGGGCTCGCGGCATCCGTCATCGAAACATTCCGACATGACACCCCGGTGGGGCATTGCATCACGCCGGATCGGCGACGATCATGTTCCCGGGGGTTCATCAGATGGGACGGCAGGCCAAGGCCACTTGGATCGGCGAGCACGGGGGCGCCGACGTCACGCTTCATCTCGAGTCGGCCGGGCTGCAGATCTCGGGCGAGCGTCGGGTGACGGTGCCGCGCCACGCGTGGTCGCAGGTGGAGGCGACCGACGGCGTGGTCTCGTTCGTCGCGCACGGCGACACGTACCGATTCCGGCTGGGCTCCGCGGCCACCGCCTGGGCCCAAGCGCTCGTGACGCCCCCTCCGTCGCTGGCGGAGAAGCTCGGCGTCGCCGGCGATGCGACCGTCGCGGTCCGGGGCGAGTTGCCGCGACCGGAGCTCGAGGAGGCACTGGCGGATGCCGCTCGCGTCGCGCCGTGGGAGGCCGACGTCGTGGTCGTGGTCGTTCGCACCGACGCCGAGTTGACGTCGCTGCCGGTGTGGTTCCGGGAGTGCGGGATCGACACGCACGTCTGGGTCGTGCACGGCAAGGGCCGCGAGAGCAGCGCGCCCGGCGACGACGCCGTGCGGTCGGTGCTTCGGGCGGCCGGCTGGCGCGACACGAAGGTGAGCGCCGTCGCCGACAGGTGGTCCGCGACCCGGTACACGCCCGTGAAGATCTCGTGACGGCACCATGACCCGACCCAGGGTGCTGCGGTACACGGCGTTCTCCGACGATCCCGACGGCGGCAACCCCGCTGGCGTGGTGCTCGACGCGAGCGACCTCGACGACGCCGAGATGCAGCGCATCGCGGCCGAGGTCGGCTACTCCGAGACCGCGTTCGTGACGAGTTCGCCGGCGGGCGGATCCCGCGCCATCCGATACTTCTCGCCAGTGGCCGAGGTGCCGTTCTGCGGCCACGCGACGATCGCCACGGCGATCGCGATCGCCGAGCTCGAGGGTCCGGGATCGGTGAGCTTCGCCACGGCCGTGGGCGACGTCGTCATCGAGACGACGGCGAACGCGGTGGGGCTCCGCGCCGCGTTCACCAGCGTCGAGCCATCGACGGAGCACTTCCCCGAGTTCGTGCTCGAGGCGCTGCTCGAGCTGATCGACGTCGACCGCACCGAGCTCGACGAGCGCTACCCGCCCCGCATCGCGTTCGCGGGCAACCCGCATCCCGTGCTCGTGCTCGATCGTGCGGCGGTCTTCGACGCGTTCACGTTCGACCCCGGAGCGGCGCGCGCGTTCATGGATGCGCAGGGCTGGCCCGCGACCATCACCGTGCTGCACCGGCTCCCCGACG
>DASUVU010000013.1:0-3084 GCA_036378815.1 Agromyces sp.
GCTGTTCCTCGAGTACATGATCCAGCACCACGAGGGCGCCCTGCAGATGGTCGACGACCTCTACCGGGACGGCGGCGGCCAGGAGCCCGCAATCGGCGAGTTCGCGCGTCACGTCGAGTCTGACCAGGGCATCGAGATCGCCCGCATGCACGAGATGCTGGCCGCGCGCGCGTCGTGAACGGATCCATCACACCAGCACGACAAGCGCGGGGATTCGCGATCGCGTTGGCCGCACTGCTCACCCTCAGCGGGTGCGCCTCGCCATCTGCGGGTGCGGGGGGCGCGGAACCGAGTACCACGCCTTCGCCGTCTGCGCAGTCGTGGCCCCCGGTGCTTCCAGAGCAGACCGGCACCATCGAGGCCTGCTTGGAGTCGAGCATCGCGCTGTCGGCGTTCAGTGCCGCTCCGGCCACCGACCCGTCTCAGCTCACCAGGGTCGATTGTCGCAACATGACGTCGCTCGAGGGCATCGAGGCGCTCATGGACCTTCCTGTGCTCACCGAGCTCGCCATCATGGACAGCCCGGCCCTGACCGAGCTCGCGCCGCTGTCCCAACTGGCCGACCATCCCACGCTCACGAGACTCGTGCTGCTGTCTGTACCGGGCGTCACCGACCTCACTCCCCTCGCAGAACTGGACAACATCACCTACCTGGACTATTCGGGCACCGCTCCAGGAGACGGCGGCTCGTCGCTCACGGGGTCGGCGCTCGCGGATATCTCACCGCTCGCCGAGATGGAGAGCCTTCGCGAGCTCTTCGTGACCTGGAGCGACGCGCTGTCGGATCTCAGGCCGATTGCACGCATGAGCGGCCTCGACACCCTCTACTTCGACGCACTCCCGTCGCTGACCGACCTCACCCCCGTCGCCGGGCTCACCGGACTGACCGGACTCACGGTGCAACGGACCGCCGTCGCCGACCTGACTCCGCTGGCCGGGCTGACCGGTCTGACGACCCTGACCCTCTCGTACAACACCGGCATCATCGACATCACTCCGCTCGCCGGCCTGACCGGGCTCACCGAGCTCTTCCTCTACGGGAACACCGCACTCACCGACGTGAGCCCGCTCGCCGAATCGGCCAACCTGACCATGCTCGGACTCGACGGGTCTTCAGTGACCGATGTCAGCCCACTCAGCGGACTGCCTGACCTCGTGATCATGTAGCCGCGACCCAACTCAGGGTGGGTGGCCGGCCGGCGGGGCGTCGAGCGCGCCGACGCGCCGAACCCTCGCGGCTCACGGGAAGAGGCCGGGCACGTGGCCCGGCCTCCCCGTAAGCGATCGGTGTGATCGGTCGATCAGCCCATCGACTCGGCGAGCGCGTTGAGCGCCTGCACGAGGTTCGAATCGGCTGCGGCGCCCGAGGTGCGAGCCGCGTTGCCGAGGTGCGTGGCCACGGCGTCGGCGCTCGCCGGCGAGGCCGACAGCTTCTCGGCCTGGTCGATCGACTTGCGCACCTGCTTGAGCGCGTTGCCGTTCAGGCTTCCGTCACGCTCGGCCTGGTCGACGAACGAACGCGCGACCGCGAAGCTCGGCGCGTGCACCAGCTTCGTCTGCAGCTGCGCGTTGAACTCGGCCAACTCGATCTCGCCCGCCGCCGCGATCTCGTTCGCCGACAGGTGCTCGCTCGGCGTGAACGCCAGGCTCTCGAACCCGCGGGCGATCTCGCTTCCGAGCACGTTGCCGTTGTACCAGTAGGTCGACCAGTACCCGCCGAGGTTCAGCCCCGTCGGGTTCGGCTCGTTGATCGGCCCGCGGTCGAGGTACGCGATCTCGACCGGGTTGGCGGTGTCGGTGAAGTCGATCACCGACAGGCCTCCCTGGTACCAGGCCTGCACCATGATGTCGCGACCGGGCACGGGAACGACCGAACCGTTGTGGGCCACGCAGTTCTCCTGCGTCGTCTGCGGGACCGGGAGCTTGTAATAGCTCCTGAACTCCAGCTTCCCGTCGACGATGTCGAAGAGCGCGTTGGCTCCCCACTCGGGCTGGTCGGTCACGCGGCAGCGAGCGGCGGTTCCGCCGCCCCACTCATCGGTGAAGATGACCTTCGTGCCGTCGTTGTTGAACGTCGCCGAGTGCCAGTACGAGAAGTTCGGATCGGCGACCGCGTCGATCCGAACCGGGTTCGCCGGGTCGGAGATGTCCATCAGGATGCCGTTACCCTGGCACGCGCCCGCAGCGAGCCCGATCTCGGGGAACGCCGTGATGTCGTGGCACGTGTTGGTGTTCGGGCTGGGCGAGTAGGTGCTGCCCGAGGGGTGGCGCGGCTGCGTGGGTCCGTTCTGCAGGCCGTTCACCGCACCCGTGACCGGGTCGGCGAAGATCCGCGGCTGGTTCACGATCACCGCCGTCTCGGGCGCCGCGAGCGGCACCTTGATGACGTCGATGCGCCACTGGGTCGGGTTCTCGCTGGTCGGCCCGCCCGTGCTGCAGCCTGCGAGCTCCTGCGGCGAGCGGATGCCCGAGGTGCCCGAGTTGTAGATGTAGAGGTTCTCGGGGTCGTCGGGGTCGGTCACGGGCGTGTGCGTGTGCGACCCGCGACAGGTCTGCACGCCCGGCAGCTGCACCGGGTTGTCGATGTCGCTGATGTCGAAGATGCGCACACCACGGAACCGCTCGGGGTTGACCGTGCCGGCCGCACCCTGGGTGCCGCAGTCGATCCGGCCGCGCGTCTCCTCGACCGACATGAACAGCAGGTCGCCGAACACCGTCACGTCGCCCTGACCGCCGGGGCATACGAACGACGACCGCAGCGTCGGCGCTGCGCCATCCTCGATGTCGTACACCTGGAATCCGTTGAAGTTGCCGACGACGGCGTGGTCGCCCGTGAACGCGAGGTCGGAGTTCACGAAGCCGAAGTTGCCCGGCGCGCCGTCGAAGGGCGTCTGGCGCGGCAGGCTCGCCAGCAGCTCGATGTTGCTCGTCGCGGTCTGTGCGCCGAGGTAGCCGGGCGGCAGGTCTTCGCGGGGGTCCTTGTCCGCGGCGCTCGCGCTTGTGGCGGCGAACAGCGACGCGCCGAGCACGAGTGCTCCGGCGGCCGCGAGCGCTCGTCTGCGCCATCGGACGGATGTGGATGAT
>DASUVU010000014.1:0-8356 GCA_036378815.1 Agromyces sp.
AGCACGACGTTGTCGCCGCGAGGCGAGGGCGTGCCCCACGTCTCGTAGGCGATGTGCGCGCGCGGCAGCGTCGCGCCCGAGTCGAGGGGTACGTCGCCGATCGCCACGAACCGGCGGTCGCCCACCGGGTCGCCCTCGCGCCAGGCTCCGGTGGCCGGGGCACGGCCGACGAGCGACAGCGACCGCGCCTCGGACACGATGCCCGCGGGCACCGCATCGGCCGTCGTCTGCCAGTCCATGCGTCGATTCTCCCGAATCCCCGCTGGCGGTGCGGGTTTGTTACGCCTCGGCCGCGCTCGGCGGCCTCGAGAACGACGGATGCCGCGAGCCCGTGCGGCCCGCGGCATCCGTCGTCTGCGATCCGGTTCTCAGACGCGTGCCGCCTCGGCGGCCTCTCGCGCTGCGGCCAGGCCAGCGTCGAGATCGGCCTTCAGGTCGTCGATGTTCTCGATGCCGACCGTCAGGCGCACGAGGCCGGGCGTCACGCCGGCCGTGAGCTGCTGCTCGGGGGTGAGCTGCGAGTGCGTGGTCGACGCGGGGTGGATGACGAGCGAGCGCACGTCGCCGATGTTCGCGAGGTGGCTGAACAGCGCCAGGTTGTCGACGAGCGCTCGGCCCGCGTCGACGCCGCCCTTGAGCTCGAACGACAGGACGGCGCCGACGCCCTTCGGGGCGTAGGCGTTCGCGGCCGCGTACCACGGGCTCGAGGGCAGGCCCGAGTAATTGACACTGGCGACGTCGGGGTGGTTCTCGAGCCACTCCGCGATCTCCTGCGCGTTCTGCACGTGACGCTCGACGCGCAGGGAGAGCGTCTCGATGCCCTGGAGCAGCAGCCACGCGCTGTTGGGCGAGATGGCCGAGCCGAGGTCGCGAAGCAACTGCACGCGAGCCTTGATGATGTACGCCAGCCCGTCGCCGACGGCGGTCGTGTAGCTCGCACCGTGGTAGGAGGGGTCGGGCTCGGTGAGGCCCGGGAACCGCTCGACGTTCTTCGACCACGCGAACGCGCCGCCGTCGACGATGACGCCGCCGATGGTCGTGCCGTGGCCGCCGAGGAACTTCGTCGCGGAGTGCACCACGATGTCGGCGCCGTGCTCGAACGGTCGGATCAGGAAGGGCGTCGCGATCGTGTTGTCGACGATGAGGGGCACGCCCCCGTCGTGCGCGATGTCGGCGACGAGCCGGATGTCGAGCACGTTGATCTTCGGGTTGCCGATCGTCTCGGCGAACAGCAGCTTGGTGTTGGGGCGGATCGCGCGGCGCCACTCGTCGGCGTCGTCCTGGTTCTCGACGAACGTGGTCTCGATGCCGAGCTTCGCGAGCGTGTACTTGAACAGGTTGTAGGTGCCGCCGTAGATCGATGACGACGAGACGATGTGGTCGCCGGCCTGGGCGATGTTGAGCACGGCGAACGTGGTCGCCGACTGCCCCGAGGCGAGGAGGAGGGCTCCGGTGCCCCCCTCGAGCGCGGCGACGCGTTCCTCGACGACGGCCTGCGTCGGGTTCTGGATGCGCGTGTAGATGTTGCCGAACTCGGCGAGCGCGAAGAGGTTCTTCGCGTGCTCGGCGCTGTCGAAGACGTACGAAGTGGTCTGGTAGATCGGCGTGGCGCGGGCGTTGGTCGCCGGGTCGGGTGCTGCGCCTGAGTGCACCTGCTTCGTCTCGAAGCGCCAGTCGGCGGCGTTCTCGCTCATGAGGTCTCCTTCTCGGGGTCGGTGTGCGGACCCGCCGCAACGCCAGCCACGCTACGACCGCCGCGATGCCCGGGCAACGCGGCCCGACACACGGCGTAACCCGACCGACTGCGCGGTCAGGAGCGCGGATCCTGGTCCTCGTGCGGCGGCGGCGATTCCACCGTCGGAAGCGAGTCGTCGGGGAGCACGAGGGTGCCGGTGGCGGTCGCGGCATCCGGGCGGAACAGCCAGCGGGCGCGCGGCTGCACGAGCGGGCGGAACACCCGTCGCACGGGCTTCAGCGACAGCACGATCGAGATGCCGATGCAGAACACGATCATGGCGGGCAGCACCCAGAACGGCTGGTCGCCGGCGAGCAGCCCGCTCTCGCGGAACGGGTACAGCACGAAGGTGTGCAGGAGGTAGATGTACATGGTGGCGGCGCCGAACGGCGTGAACCAGTGCGTTCCGCGCGGCATCAGGGTGAGGAACGCCACCGTGAGGGCCATCGCCGACAGCAGCATCAGGAGGCGGATGGCGCCCGACCACGGCTCGTCGTAGCCGATGGCCTCGTACGACTCGTCGTAGAGCATGAATCGGCGCAACTGCAGGTCGCGCCAGGTCTCGATCGCGATCGGCATGACGACGCTCACGGCGGCGAAGAGGGCGATGGCGCCCGCGCGCCAGCGCCAGGCGATGGACTTCGGCAGGTCGAGCCAACGCCCGGTGACCTTCCACTGCCGGAGCTTCCACCCGAACACGAAGAACGGCAGCATCCCGAATGTTCGCGAGAGCGCGAGGGTCGAGTCGATGCTCTCGGTGTAGCCGGCGGCGATCGAGATCACGATGGCGATGAGCAGGGGATACCGCAGGAGCACGAGGTAGGGGAGCACGACGCGCCACACGGCCAGCGCGATGAGGAACCAGAGCGTCCATGACGCGGTCGTGTAGTCGAGGTCGAACGAGCCCCCGAGGGCCCAGCGGATGACGGTCCAGATCGTCTCGAAGATGAAATAGGGGAAGACGATGTCGGTGAGGATCTGTCGTAGCGCCCGCGCGGTCGGCGGCCCCGACTTCGCGAAGTAGCCCGCGACGGTGACGAAGACCGCGACATGGAACGAGTAGATGAACAGGTAGACGCTGTAGGCGGCATCGTCCTCGCCGATGAGGGGGAGGATGCCGTGCCCGATGACCACGAGGGTGATCGCGATCCAGCGGGCGTTGTCCCACATGGGGACCCGCTTGCGTCGCACCGGGTTCGACGGCTGCCTCGTCGTCTCCATCGCCCCATTCAACCGCAGTGCGTTGCCGAGTCGCCCGAATGTGCCGAGAATCGGGCGACTCGGGATCAGGTGACGGATGCCCCGGCGCGCGCTCGTGGCATTCGGGCATCGCGCGGCAGAATGGGCGCATGGATGGGCTGCGGGCGGTCGTGACGGGCGCGAGTTCCGGGATCGGCGAGGCGACGGTGCGGTTGCTCCGGGCCGAGGGGTGGGATGTCGTGGGCGTCGCCCGGCGCGAGGAGCGCCTGAGCCGGCTCGCCGATGAGACCGGGGCATCCGTGTTCGTCGCAGACCTCACGCAGCAGGCCGACGTCGACGCGCTCCGCGACCACCTCGCGCAGACCGGGCCGGTGCACGCGCTCGTCAACAACGCCGGCGGTGCGAAGGGCCTCGACACGGTGGAGGCCTCCTCGATCGACGACTGGGCGTGGATGCTCGAGGTCAACGTGCTCGCCCTCAAGCGGGTCACGAGCGCACTGCTGCCCCTGCTCCGACGCGGCGCGACGACTCGAGGCGTGGCCGACATCGTGAACGTGACCTCGATCGCCGGGCACGTCGCGTACGCGGGTGGCGGCGGGTACAACGCCGCGAAATCGGCCGCGCACGCGCTCACCGAGGTGCTCCGGCTCGAATTGAACGGCGAACCGATCCGGGTGGTCGAGGTCGCCCCCGGCATGGTGCGTACCGACGAGTTCGCCCTGGTGCGCTTCGGCGGCGATCGCGAGCGTGCCGATGCCGTCTACGAGGGCGTGCCCGAGCCGCTCGTGGCGGAGGACATCGCGGGCGTCATCGTGGACGCGATCCGGAAACCCCGGCACGTCGACCTCGATTTGATCATCGTGAAGCCCGTCGCGCAGGCGGCTCCCTACCGGGTCGCGAAGGGCGAGCTCCGGGTCCGCGAGGGCGGCGACTGACCGTGGTTGCGGTCGACCCGGCCACGCCGACCGGCCCGTCGCGGGCCCGTCTGGCCTGGGAGCGTCGCACCTCGACGCTGCTCGCGGTGCTCGGGGTCATCTTCATCGTCCTGTACTCGTTGGCCGTGCTCGCGCCCGAATTCCTCGACGACGACCTTCCGGGCTGGCTCGCGACGTCGATCGTCGTGCTGCTCATCGTGGTGTGGGCCGCGTTCATCATCGACGTCGTGGTACGGGTCCTCCTCACGCCCCGTGGCGCGCGGTGGTCGTTCATCTGGCGCCATCCGATCGACGTGCTCTCGGCGGTCATCCCCCTGTTCCGAGCGTTGCGCGTGGTGCAGCTCCTCCGCGAGGTGCCCTATCTGCAGCGCCGCACGGGCGCAGCCGTCCGCACCTCCATCGTCACCTTCGCACTCAGCTACGCGATCGTGTTCGTCTACTTCATCTCGCTCGCGACGCTCGCCGCCGAGCGCGACGCACCGGGCGCGACCATCACGAGCTTCGGGAACGCGGTGTGGTGGGCGATCGTCACGATCGCCACCGTGGGATACGGCGACGTGGTGCCGATCACGATCCCCGGCCGGCTGTACGCGGTCGTCCTCATGGCCGGCGGAATCGCGATCGTCGGCGTCGCCTCGGCGACGGTCATCTCGCTCATCAACGAGCGCGTGTCGACCGCACAGCGACGCCACGGGGAGGAGCGGACGGCCAGCGCCCGCCCTCCGCTCGAGCAGCTTCACTTCGAGGAGCCTCGCGAGGATCCGCCCGCCGCGGGCGGCACCCCCTGACCGGGCCTCGTCGTCGATACGCTGGCGTGGTGGATTTCGATACCGAGCGTGCGGCGTGAGCGTCCACCTGGTGGGCGGTGGCTGGTCCGACGAACCCGACGGCGTCGTGTACGCGGCGTTCATCGCCGAGGCCGAGACACGAGCCGCGGCATCCGATCGACTTGTTCCGCGGATCGCGGTGATCGCCGTTCGTGCCGGTGACGAGCACGAGCACGCGGCCCGCCTGGTCGACGCGGCGATGCCCGGCGGCGAGTTCGAGCCGCAGGTCACCGCGGTTCCGCTCGGCGGGTCGGTGCCCGCGTCCGCGTTCGTCGACGTCGACGGCATCCTCGTCGGCGGCGGCCTCACCCCGATCTACCGGGACGTGATCGAGCCGCACTTCGGCGAGCTCCGCCGACAGGTCGCGGCCGGCGTGCCGTACCTCGGGTTCTCGGCCGGCGCTGCGATCGCCGCGGAGGCCGCGCTGGTCGGCGGATGGCGGATCGGCGAGGTCCCGGTGTCGCCCGAGGAGGCGTCCGAGGAGCTCGACGAGGTCACGGTCGCGGCCGGCATCGGGCTGGTCGACGTCGCCGTCGACGTGCACGTCGCACAGTGGGGCACCCTCTCCCGCCTCGTGGCTGCGGTCGAGTCGGGCCTCGTGGAGGGCGGGCTCGGCATCGACGAGCACACCGTGCTCATCGTGGGCGAGGGCGGCTTCAGGGTCGCCGGTCGCGGCACCGTCTGGCGAGTTCTGACGTCGGACCAGGGCGTGCTGGTCGGCACGATCGGCGCCTGACGTGGCGAAGTCCCTCGACGAACTCGCATCGGACGGGCTCATCGACCCGTCGTGGGCGGCGGCGCTCCGCCCCGTCGGTCCGCGCATCGCCGAGCTGGGCGACTTCCTGCGGGCCGAGACGGCGGCCGGTCGCGGATACCTTCCCCGCGGCGACCGCGTGCTCCGCGCGTTCGGTTCCCCACTCGACGAGGTGCGCGTGCTGATCGTCGGCCAGGACCCGTACCCGACTCCGGGGCATCCGATCGGCCTGTCCTTCGCCGTGGACCCGCATGTGCGCCCCGTGCCGCGGAGCCTCGCGAACATCTACCGCGAGCTCGTCGACGACCTCGGCGTGCCGATGCCGTCCAACGGCGACCTCACCCAGTGGAGCCGGAACGGCATCATGCTGCTGAACCGCGTGCTCACGGTGCGGCCGGGATCTCCCGCGTCCCATCGCGGCAGGGGATGGGAACACGTCACCGACCATGCCATCCGCACGCTCGTCGCTCGCGGTACGCCGCTCGTGGCGATCCTGTGGGGCCGCGACGCGCAGAACCTGAAGCCCCTGCTCGGCGACACGCCGACGATCGAGTCGGTGCACCCGAGTCCGCTGTCGGCGAGCCGGGGCTTCTTCGGATCCCGCCCGTTCAGCCGGGCGAATGCGCTGCTGGAGGCGCAGGGCGCCGACCCCGTGGACTGGCGGCTGCCCGGGTGACGCGTGGAGCGGCGGCATCCGCCCGCGACATCCGCCCCTCGACATCCGCTCGCAACATTCCAGGGGTACCCTGTCGCCATGCTCGAGGAGGAATACCAGGAACGCCGCGCGCTGCCGCGGCACCTGCGCGCGCCCGAGCCGCCCGAACCCCCGTTCGAGTTCGTGATCCGCGACGCGCGACCCGCCGACCTTCCGGCGGTGCGCGAGATCTACAACCACTACGTCGCGAACTCCACGGTGACCTTCGACGAGGACGCGATGAGCCTGCGGGAGTGGAGGTCGAAGTTCGCCTACCTGGACCGCCTCGGCATGCCGTTCCTCGTCGCCGAGTCGCCACGCGGCCAGCTGCTCGGCTACGCGCTCGTCTCGCCCTGGAAGCAGAAGCGCGCCTACCGCTACACCGTCGAGAACTCGATCTACCTCGGCCCGGCAGCGTCGGGCAAGGGCCTCGGCACGGCCCTGCTCGCGGAGCTCATCGAGCGGTCGAAGGCCGCCGGGCTGAAGGAGATGATCGCCGTCATCGCCGACCAGGGGGCCGAGGCCTCGATCGCGCTGCACGAGCGATTCGGCTTCGTCGAGATCGGTCGCATGGGACGGGTCGGCTTCAAGTTCGATCGCTGGCTGGGTACCGTGCTGCTGCAGCGGTCGCTGAAGTAGGCGACGGATGCCGCGGGGCGGGCCGTTCGCGCCGCCACGACCGTAGGCTCGAAGGATGACCGAGCTGCACGAGTACACCGCCCTCGAGCTCCACCAGCTGCTGCAGCGTCGTGAGGTGACGCCCGTCGAGGTCGCGGCGCACTTCCTCGGGCGCATCGAGCGGCTCGATCAGGCGATCGGCGCGTTCGCCGCCGTCACGCCCGACGCTGCCCTCGAACGTGCCCGTTTCGTCGAGGAGCAGGTGCCGACCGCGGCGCCGCTCTGGGGAATGCCGCTCGCCGACAAGGACCTGAACCGGCGGGCGGGAGTCCCCGCGCGGTTCGGCTCACGCGCGTTCACGGACTTCGTGCCGGATGAGTCCGACGAGCTCGTGCTCGCGGTCGACGCGGCCGGGGCCGTCAGCCTCGGCAAGACCGCCACCCCCGAGTTCGGGCTGCCGTCGTACACCGAGGGGCTGGCCGGCCCGCCCACCCGGAATCCGTGGGATCCGTCGCTCGGCGCGGGCGGCTCGAGCGGGGGAGCGGCGGCGGCCGTGGCATCCGGAATGCTGCCGTTCGCCCCCGGATCCGACGGCGGGGGCTCGATCCGCATTCCGGCCGCGGCGTGCGGGCTGGTCGGCGTCAAGCCCTCACGGGGGCGCGTGCCGTCCGGGTCGGGGCTCGCGGGGCTCGCCGGGCTCGGCGTGTCGGGGCCGCTCGCGCGGAACGTCGCCGACGCCGCCCTGCTCCTCGACGGCATGATCGCGCCCGCCGGCTACCCGCCGGCGCACCGGTTCGCGGTGCGCGCCCCCGGCGACGACGGGCCGTACCTCGGCGCGGCGATCCGCGGGGAGGGGCGCTTCCAGCTCGGGGTCATGACCGATTCGCCGTGGGATGACGCATATGAGATCGCGCTCGCCCCCGAGGCGCGCTCCGCGCTGGAGACCGCGATCGAGGCCCTGGAGCGCCTCGGCCACGGGATCGAGGCGATGGCGCCCGAACCCGAGCCCGGCTACGCCCCGGCCTTCCGCACGATCTGGCAGTCGGGGGCGGCGACCATCCCGGTCGACGGCGAGGGGGAGGCCCTCCTCGAGCCGCTCACGCGGTGGCTCCTCGAACGCGGCCGGGCCGTGCCGGCGCGACGGCTGGCCGAGGCGCTCGAGTGGCTCGCGGGGTTCGAGGAGCGGATCATCCGCCGGTTCGCGCCGTTCGACGCGGTGCTGACGCCCGCTCTCGCGCTCACGCCGCGTCCGGTGGGCTGGTACGACGCGCACGACGGCGAACGCAATTTCGCCCAGCAGGTGCAGTACACGCCGTACACGTCGTTCGTGAACGTGGCGGGCCTGCCGGCCATCACCGTTCCCGTCGAGGAGACCGCCGCCGGGGCGCCGATGGGGGTGCAGCTCATCGGCAGGCCCGGAGGCGAATCCACGCTGTTCGCCATCGCCGCGCAACTCGAGCGTCGCGTTCGTCGGCGCCACCGGCATCCGCCGAACTGGTGACTTCCGCCGGTGCGGGCGGCGGATCGGCACTCGTTCGTCGTCGGGCACCTGTTCGGCGTCGGCCCCAGGCGTGTGCAACACTTAGGTAATGC
>DASUVU010000015.1:0-2827 GCA_036378815.1 Agromyces sp.
CTTAGGGATAATTTTCTGACATGCGGGCGAGGGGGAGGACAAGAATTTCCTCCCTCGGGCGCCCATCGCGGGAGATAGGCTGCGAATATGAGGGGGACTCGGAAGCGCATCGCTGGGGTAGTGCTGCTGGCCGGTGCGGTCGTGCTGGTCGGTTGCGCGAACTCGTCGGGGGGCGAGTCGATCGATCCGGTCGGCACCTGGAGTGAATCCACGGGCGACGACGCGCCGTCGTTGACGCTCGATGAGGGCGGCGCGCTCAGCGGGACCGATGGTTGCAACCGGCTGAGCGGCTCCTGGCGACTCGAGAACGACGACCTCGTCGTCTTCGAGGGGGTGGCCTCGACTCGCATGGCCTGTCCCGACGTCGATACCTGGCTCGACGGACTGAGCCAGGCGACGATCTCCGGCTCGACCATGACGATCGTCGGCGATGATGGTGCGCAGATCGGACAGCTCCAACGGGAGAGCGACACGAGCTGACGGCCGTCCTCGCGGGATCCGGCATGCGACATGCGGATTCCGCTGGACAACGTCCGTGCGACGTGGCACCATCGCGCAGGTGGAAAGCACTCCGGCCGAGCTGCAGCGCCTCCGAGACCTCGCGCAGCTGCGCCGCGTTCGCGACCGCATGGATCGGGAGTACACCCAGCCGCTCGACGTCGAGGCGCTGGCCCGCGGCGCGAACATGTCATCCGGGCATCTCAGTCGGGCGTTCCGGCAGGCGTACGGAGAATCGCCGTACGCGTACCTGATGACCCGGCGCATCGAGCGCGCGATGGCGCTGCTGCAGCGCGGTGACCTGACCGTCACCGAGGTCTGCTTCGCGGTGGGGTGCACCTCACTGGGCACCTTCAGCACGAGGTTCACCGAGCTCGTCGGGGTGCCGCCGAGCGTGTACCGGCGTGAGGCGAGGCATCCGCTCGAG
Organism: Agromyces sp.; assembly: GCA_036378815.1. Classification (GTDB taxonomy): domain Bacteria; phylum Actinomycetota; class Actinomycetes; order Actinomycetales; family Microbacteriaceae; genus Agromyces. The sequence continues at coordinate 926 of DASUVU010000015.1, forward strand.
GGTGTCCCGTCGGTGGTCGCGAAACGGGTCACCAGACCGATCAGGAATCGAGAAGCGGCCGCCGCCGGCCGCCGATAGCGTTTCGCATATGGACATCACGATTCAGTACACGTTCCTCCCGCACACGGACCCCGAGGCCTCCCTGGCGTTCTATCGCGACGTCCTCGGCTTCGAGGTCCGCAACGACGTCGGGTACGAGGGGATGCGGTGGATCACGGTCGGCCCGGCCGATCAGCCCGGGACATCCGTCGTCCTGCACCCGCCGGCTGCGGATCCCGGAATCACGGACGACGAGCGTCGCACCATCTCCGAGATGATGGCCAAGGGCACCTACGCCAGCATCGTTCTCGCGACGACGGACGTCGACGACGCGTTCGAGCAGGTGCAGGCGAGCGGCGCCGAGGTCGCCCAAGAGCCCATCGACCAGCCATACGGTGTGCGCGACTGCGCATTCCGCGACCCCGCGGGCAACATGGTCCGCATCCAGGAGCCGCGCTGACCCATGACGTTCGCGACCACGACCACCTCGACCGACGACGCGCATCCCGCGGACACCCATGACCTGATCCGAGTGAGGGGTGCGCGGGAGAACAACCTCAAGGACGTGAGCGTCGACATCCCGAAGCGACGGCTGACGGTGTTCACCGGAGTGTCCGGATCGGGCAAGAGTTCGCTCGTGTTCGAGACCATCGCCGCGGAGTCGCAGCGGATGATCAACGAGACCTACAGCGCCTTCGTGCAGGGGTTCATGCCGACCCTGTCGCGTCCCGATGTCGACGTGCTCGAGGGTCTCACGACGGCCATCATCGTGGATCAGGAGCGCATGGGCGCCAACGCGCGATCGACCGTCGGCACGGTGACCGACGCCAACGCGCTGCTCCGGATCCTCTTCAGCCGGCTCGGGAAGCCGCACATCGGCTCGCCGCAGGCATTCTCGTTCAACATCCCGACCGTGCACGGGAGCGGCGCGATCAGGGTCGGCGACGGCGAGAGCAAGTCGGTCGACTTCACTCAGCTCGGCGGCATGTGCCCTCGGTGCGAGGGAATGGGCACCGTCTCCGACATCGATCTCACCCAGCTGTACGACGAGACGAAGTCACTGCTGCAGGGTGCGATCAAGGTGCCCGGGTACACGGCCGACGGCTGGGCGACCCGCATGTACGCCGAGTCTGGCTTCTACGACGGCGGCACGCCGATCAAGGACTTCACCGAGACCGAACTGCACGACCTCCTCTATAAGGCGCCCACCAAGGTGAAGGTCAACGGCATCAACCTCACGTATGAGGGGCTCGTGCCGAAGGTGCAGAAGTCGATGCTGTCGAAAGACCTCGACGCGATGCAGCCGCATATCCGCGCGTTCGTCGAGCGCGCCGTGACGTTCGCCGCATGCCCCGAGTGCGGTGGCACGCGGCTCGCGGAGGGTGCACGGTCCTCGAAGATCGCCGGCATCAGCATCGCCGACGCCTGCGCGATGCAGATCAGCGACCTCGCGGGGTGGATTCGCGGCCTCGACGAGCCATCCGTCGCGCCGCTGCTCGCCAACCTGCAGCAGATCATGGACTCGTTCGTCGAGATCGGGCTGGGGTACCTCTCGCTCGATCGATCGTCCGGCACGCTGTCGGGCGGGGAGGCGCAGCGCACGAAGATGATCCGCCACCTCGGTTCGTCATTGACGGATGTCACGTACGTCTTCGACGAGCCCACGGTCGGCCTGCATCCTCACGACATCCAGCGCACGAACGACCTGTTGCGACAGCTGCGCGACAAGGGCAACACCGTGCTCGTCGTCGAGCACAAGCCCGAGGCGATCGAGATCGCCGACCGCGTGGTCGACCTCGGGCCGGGCGCCGGCGCCGGCGGGGGAGAGGTCGTCTTCGAGGGCACCGTCGAGGAGCTTCGGGC
>DASUVU010000016.1:0-2666 GCA_036378815.1 Agromyces sp.
TGGACGCTTCCCTCGCAGGAGGGATCGGCGGTACCTCCTCGCGGCGCTCTGTTGGGCGTCTGTTCAAGAGACTCGTCGTCGTGCTGCAGGACTCGGTCGCAATCGACGCATCGCCTGGTCGCACGACGTCGAGCAGCACACTCCCGGATCTGTATTCGACTTCTTTTCCACATCCCCCCGAGTCTCTCGTTCCCCTGTTCGATATCCAGTAGACTCTGGGTATGACTGAAGGCCCCGGTAACCCCCGGTCAACGAGGGATTCTGCGGGTCCGATCGCGTTGTCTTCCGACGCCGGTCGCATCGCCGACGAAGAAGTCCGCACGCCATATGCGGTCGCGCAAGCCGGGTTGTCGGAGTTGGTCGATGCGGCAGTGGCTGTGCAGCGGGTCGAGGCGATGCAGGCGGCGATGCGCGTGGACCTGATCTTCCTCACCGTGAGTTACGCCCGGGGCGCAGAAGAGGCGTTCACTGCTCCGTCGCTCTCATCCGGTCGCCGCCATGAAATGGCGCACCGAGCCGTCACCTCCGAGCTCGCGACCGCGCTCCACGTGCCCGAGCGCACGATGGAGCGAATGATCTCCGAGGCGTGGGCGCTGTCGACCGAACTGCCCGCAACCCTCGCAGCACTTCGAGCCGGTGACATCACCGCCCAGCACGCCGAGTCGGTCGCGGTGCGCGCGCAGTTCATCCTCCACGACGACGGTGCCCGCTGGTTCGCACCCGACGACTACGCCTGAGCCCCGGCGAATGGGCCACGACCACCTCGCCTATCGGCGCAGCACCTTGCGAGCGAGCCAGTTGCCGAAGAACTGCACCACCTGCACGAACACGACGATCAGGATGACCGCGGCCCAGGTGATGATCGGCTCGAACTGCCGGTAGCCGTAGACCAGCGCGAAGTTTCCGAGGCCACCGCCGCCGATGTAGCCCGCGACGGCGGTCATGTCGATGATCGCGACGATGACGAACGTGTAGCCGAGGATCAACGGACCGAGCGCCTCGGGCAGCACGACGGTTCGCAGGATCCGGAACGGACCCGCGCCCATCGCCCGTGCCGCCTCGATGACACCGGGAGACACCGTGAGCAGGTTCTGTTCGACGATCCGTCCGATCGCGAACGAGGCGGCGAGCGACAGCGCGAAGATGAGCGCGCTGTTGCCGATGCCCGTGCCGACGACGAGCCTGGCGAGCGGTTGCACCGCCGGGATGAAGATGATGAAGGGGATCGGCCGGAAGAAGTTGATGACCACGTTGAGGACGTTGAACACGGCCTTGTTCTCGGTCAGGCTTCCGGGCCGGGTCGTGTAGAGCGCGACGCCGATGAGCAGGCCGAGGATGCCGCCGAAGAGCAGCGTGAGCGCCACCATGTAGAGGGTCTCGGCGGCGGCGACCCAGAACTCGGGGCCGAGTTCGAACAGGCGATCCATCAGGCCACCTCGGTCACGTCGACGCGCTCGGCGATGCGGCGGAGCGCTCCATCGGTCGCGGCATCCGCACCTCTGATCGCGAGGGTGAGATGGCCGAACGCGCGCCCCTGGATGTCGTTGATCCCGCCGTAGACGAGCTCGAACTCGAGGCCCGCGTTCGCGAGCTCGAGGAACACGGAGGCCTGCGATGCGTCGCCGTCGCGGAAGGAGATCGTGACGATGCGGCCCTCGTGCCGCTCGCGCAGCACGTCGAGTTCGGCCGGTGACGGGATACCCTTCACGACCGTCGAGACGAACCGCTGCGACGACGGTCGCTGCGGGTCGGAGAACACCTCGAAGACGTCGCCCTGCTCGATGACGCGACCCGAGTCCATGACGGCGACCTTCGTGGCGATCGACTGGATGACGTCCATCTCGTGCGTGATGACGATGATCGTCACGCCGAACTCGCGGTTCACGCGCTTGAGGAGCTGGAGCACCTCGTGCGTCGTCTCGGGGTCGAGCGCGCTCGTGGCCTCGTCGGCGAGGAGCAGCCGCGGGGACGTGGCGAGGGCACGCGCGATGCCGACGCGCTGCTTCTGCCCGCCCGAGAGCTGGTCGGGATAGTTGCGCGCCTTGTCGGCGAGGCCGACGAAGTCGAGCAGTTCGGCGACCCTGGCGTCGACCTCGGACTTCGACGCACCCGCGACCTTGAGCGGGTACGCGACGTTCTGCTGCACCGTCTTCGACCCGAACAGGTTGAACTGCTGGAAGATCATGCCGATGCCGAGTCGGATGCCGCGGAGTTCACGCTCGGGCATCGTCGTCAGGTCGCGCCCGTCGACCGTGATCGAGCCCGACGTCGCGGGCTCGAGGGCGTTGACGAGGCGCACGAGCGTGGACTTTCCCGCGCCCGAGTAGCCGATGATGCCGTAGACGTCACCGGGCTCGATGTCGAGCGAGACGTCGTCGACGGCGACCACCGGGGCGCCGCCGCGCTCGGGCGAGGGGTAGCTCTTGGTCACGTTGGTGAGGCTCACGAGGGCCATGGATGCTCCTTCCGCACGCCGCGACGGGCGGTGGGGCCGGATCGGCGCCCACCGCCCGCTCGTGGCGATCGATCGTGGATCGTGTGCGGCGTCAGCCCTTGGCGGACTTCGTGTCGGCCTCGACCTTGGCGAGCGAGTCCTCGAGGTCCTTCACCGGGGTGACGATGGGCACACCGGTGCCGCCCGAGGCGTCGACGAGCGCGCGCTGCAC
>DASUVU010000017.1:0-7613 GCA_036378815.1 Agromyces sp.
CGGAGCGGGCCGGGTCGGGCTACTGCGTCACCAGCTCGTAGATCGTCGTGCGATGGGCAGGGAGCGAACGTTCGACGGTGAATCCCAGCCTGAGCAGCGCGTCGACGTCCGTCCGGTGCGATCTCGACTCGACCACCCAGATCCGCCGATGGCCGTTCGCGGGCGCCGCGACGTCGGCGATCGGGAAGACCGAGTCCCACAGGGCGGCGCGGGCGGTGTACGGCCGCCGCAGCGCGACGTCATCGAGGCCCGCGAACCGGTCGGGATAGAGATTGAGGGCCAGCCGAGGACGCTGCGACGGCTTGGTCTTCGCGTCGAACACGATGCCGTCGCCCGGTGCCGCGTTCGCGGCGACGAGTTCCGCCACCTGCCGGAAGTCGGCACCGTCGTCCTTCGCGAACGGCGTGCGCTGAACCACGTACCCGGGTGCGGCGGCGAGCAGGACCAGGGCGATCCCGGCCACCGGCACCCAGCGCCAGGGGGCCGCCCGGCGCTGCGCCAGGAGGGTGAGGCCGCGCAGCCCCGCCGCCATGAGCAGGGCGACGGCCGGAGCGCAGAACGACGTGTAGCGGAGGTTGTACATGGGGGTGACCCACGCGTGGCCCGCGAGGATCACCGCCGTGGGCACTGCCGCCCAGGTAGCGGCGATGAGGACGGCGCGGCGTGACGACGGCACGAGCACGCTCGTGACGACGGCAGCGAGGATGAGCGACCAGGCGACCACGGCGAACCAGGGCGTGCCGCCGAACCACTGGCCGGCGAGCACGGACTCGGCGGTCGCGTAGTTCCGTCGCGCCAGGAAGGCGACCTGGCCGCGCTGCGAGACGCAGACGAGGATGAAGGGCAGCGCGATCACCAGGGCGCCGGCGCTCGCAACAAGCCACCTGAGGACGACGGCTCGCGTCGGCCGGTACACCATGACCACCACGAGGCCCACGGCCCCGAGCAGGACAAGGTACACGAACAGGTGGATGGCCGCGGCGAACGCGACGGCGAACCAGGCCCACCGCGTCCATCGACGCTCCTCGTTCCGCACGAGCGAGATCAGGAACACGATGAGCCAGACCGAGGCGGCGATGGCGAACGCGTACGACCGCGCCTCCACGCCGAAGTAGGTGACGATCGGGAGCACGGCGAACACCGTCCCCGCGATGATCCCCGTGGTCCGGCCGGCCAGCCGCGTCCCGAGCACGACGGTTCCCGCGGCGGCCGCCCCGATGGCGATCGCGCTGGGAAGCCGGACGGCGAACTCCGACGTGCCGAACAAGCCGATCCAGAAGTGCAGGAAGACGTAGTACACGCCGTGCACCGCGTCGACCCGTTCGAGCATCTCCACGAGGCCCGGGATCGACCGCTGCGCCGAGAGCACGCTCGCCGCCTCGTCGCCCCAGTACGACGGCACACTGGATGCGGCCACCGAGACCAGGCCGGCGAGCGCGCCGATGAGGAGTGCAGCCCGACGTCGCACCGGCCGAACCCATGTGCCCGTCATCCGCCCTCCCCCAGGACCCGGCGACGATCCGATCAGCTCACTGACACCGTACGCTCGTGCAGTCCCGTCGCCCCGTCGGGAACGACCCCCTGTCGCTTCGACGTCTGCGTCTCGCCGTCCGCTCCGATGGCACGCACGCGGAGCGTGTGCGAACCGGGTGAGGCATCCCACTCGTACCGCCACTGCACCCACGTGTCGACCGAGATCGCCGGCGCGAGGTCGGCCGCATGCCACGGACCGTCGTCGACCTGCACCTCCACGCCCGAGACGCCGACGTGCTGCTGCCATGCGACGCCCGCGACCGTGATCGGGCCCGATGCCAGCGCCTGCCCGATGCGGGGCACGTCGATGCGCGACTGCAGCTTGATCGGGCCTCGAGCGCTCCAGCCACGATCGGTCCAATAGGCGGATGCCGCGTCGAACCGCGTCACCTCGAGGTCGACCACCCACTTCGTCGCGGAGACGTACCCGTACAGGCCGGGTACCACCATCCGCACCGGGAACCCGTGCTCGGCGGGAAGCGGCTCGCCGTTCATGCCGACCGCGAGGATCGCGTTGCGGTCATCCTCGAGCACGCTGAGCGGCGTCGAGGCGGTGAATCCGTCGACACTACGCGAGAGCACCATGTCGGCGTCGGCCGAGGGCGACGCTCGTGCGAGCAGCTCCCGGATCGGATACCCCAGCCACACCGCGTTGCCGATGAGTCCGCCGCCCACCTCGTTCGAGACGCACGCGAGCGTCGTCGCGCTCTCCTCGAGCGGGAGGGCGAGCAGCTCGTCCCACGTGAGCGCGACCTCGCGCTCGACCATGCCGTGGATTCGAAGGGTCCACTCGGCCGGGTCGACCGCAGGAACGGCGAGGGCCGTGTCGATGCGGTAGAACTGCCCGTTCGGCGTGATGAGGGCGGTGATCCCGTCGACATCGAGTTCGGCGCCGGCCGGGATCGTCGCGGTGTTCGTCGCGCGGGGCAGCGAGACGGTCTCGCGGATCGCCGTGACGGCGCGTGAACCCGCCTGCATCGCGTAACCCCCCAAGGCGGCGAGCGCGCCGATCGCCGCAGCTCCGCCGGCCCAGCCGAGGAACCGCCGCCGGTCGACCTGTCCATCCGCCGGTCGGGAAGCGACCGCCACTGCAGGTCGAGGAGGGCCCGGCTCTGCTGGTCGGGGAGGGCCCGGCGCAGCCGGACGCGTCTCGAGACCCACCGCCGTACCCGCCGCCGCACCCACCGCCGCCGCGGCATCCGCCCCCCGCAATCGCTGCATCAGCACCTGCAGCGCGAACACTCCCGCGATCCCGGCGATCGCCGACGGCGCGAACGCCAGCGTCGTCGCGTTCGCGCGCGTCATCGCGGCGATGACCCCGACGACGCCGAGCGCGCCGATCAGCAGGCGCCCGAAGGGCGGCCACCGATCCTCCAGCACCCCGGAGGCCCCGGCGACCGCGAGCAGCACGAGGCCGATCCCGACGAGCAGCGCAGCCTTGTCGGCCGTGCCGAAGAGCGCGATCGCGGCATCCTTCGCCCATGACGGAGCGAGGTCGATGAGCAGCGACCCGACCACGGCGAACGGACTCGACGCCGGAGCGAGCACCGCAGCGGCCAGCTCGCCCAGCCCCGCGCCGAAGGCGACGGATGCCACGCCCGCCGTCGCTGGGAGCACCCACCCGCGTCGCCGACCCTTGGTCTCGGGCATGGGCACAGCGTACGCTCGACGGCTGCGCGCGTGCTTGGGATCAGCTCCGGGTCGTCGACCTGGACGTGATGAACGCGTCGACGGGCGACGCCAGCGACGCGCCCACCTCGGCCGCCGGACGCTTCGCGCCCTTCACCTCGAACGAGTGGTTCGCGTTCTCGATCCATTCGATCGTGGCGGCCGGGCCGATGCGGCGCACGACGTCGTCGAGCTGTTCGTTGGGGATCGCGAAGGGGTCGTTGCGCCCCTGCAGGAACAGCATCGGCACAGTGATGCCCGGCAGGTGCTCGTCACGTGCCTTGTCGGGCCGTCCTGGGGGGTGCAGCGGATACCCGAGGAAGACGAGACCGGCGACGGGCATGCCCTCGGCGACCGCCATCGACGCCATTCGTCCTCCGAAGGACTTGCCCGACGCCCAGATCGGCTCCGGTCTCGCCGCGGCCCCGCCGGCCTCCTCGGCGCGCCCGGCCGCGAACGTCACCGCCGCACGCCACGTGGCGATCGCGACGGGCGGCCGGTCGGGGAACCGCCGCTTCGCCTCGCGGTACGGGAAGTTGAACCGCAGGGTGGCGTATCCGAGCCGGTGCATGGCGCGAGTGAACCCCGACATGAACGGATGCTCCATGCCGGCGCCGGCTCCGTGCGCCACGACGATCGTGGCCGCGGCATCCGCGGGTCGCGAGTAGACCGCCGAGACCGGCGTCCCCTCGACGTCGATCGTGACGGTCGTCTCGTCGCCGACGGACGTCATGCGCTGAACACCTCGAAGATGCCGCCGACGCCGTCGAGCACCGCGCCGGCGCCGTCGACGAGGTCGCCGACCGCGGACATGAGCTGCAGCACCCCGCCTGCGGCATCGAGGGCACCGGCGATCTCGGAGATCACGTCGACGGATGCCGCGAGCGCGTCGAGGTTCGACGCATCGAGCGCCGCATGCTCGAGTCGAAGAGTGGCGATCCACTCGCGCTCGAGCCCGAACAGCACCGCGTACGGGAGCAGGCGCTCGTGCAGGTGGAAGCGGGCGAGCGCGGGCTCCGCGGCATCCGTCGTCACCAGGTCGGCGCCGCTCGGCGACTGCAGCACTCGCAGCCGGTCGGCCTCGGCGAGCGCGAGGTACTGTCGCAGGCCGTCGAGGTGCTCGCGCTTCGGCCGGGCCGCTGGCAGGAACCGGCGCCATCCCGACGGCGTGACGACGATCGTCGCGATCGTGGCGGCGAGTGCGACGATCGTCGCGACGAGCGCCGACCAGTCGAACGCGGTCAGCGCGAACACGACGAACAGCGCCTCGACGAGCATGCCCAGGTACGCGAGCACCGTGAGCGCGACGCCCGGCCAGGTCATGCGGCGCTCGTCGACGAGTCCCTCCCGCGCGAGGGCGTGCTCGGCGTGCTGCACGAGGTTGCGGAGCCGACCCATGAGCGCGCGCCGGTCGGCGGAGAACCGCCGCACACGTCCCGGCGTGCGATCGGGACCGAACAGCGCCTCGAGCAGCGCGAGTTCGTCGACCGTGAACACGGCGTTCGGCATGACCTCGACACCGATGGGGTCGCGCCTCGAGCCGGCGAGCAGGCGCACCTTCCGCTTCACGGCCAGGTCGATGAGAGCCGCGGATGCCGCGCGCCGGTCGGCGTTCGCGAGCACCGCGTCGCGCAGCACCGTGGATCCCCGCTCGGGCGCGTACTGCACCACGAGACCCCTCACCCGCTGGGTGGCGAATCCGCGGGCGACGATACCCAGCCCGAGGATGATGAACGCAGGCACGACTGCGAGCACGATGACGGCGGTGAGCACGGCCCTCAGTCTAGGGAGGCGGACGCGTCCGGTGTCAGCGGGGGGACGACGGGACGGAATCGGGGAACGTGCGGTCGCGGCATCCGGTCGCTGGGCTCACCAGCCCTCGGCGAGCACACGGTCGAGCGCGTCGACGAAGAAGTCGACCGAGGCGCGGTCGATGCAGAGGGGCGGTTTCACCTTCAGCACGTTCTGGTGGTCGCCGGTGGGCTGCATGATCACGCCGAGCTCGAGCAGGCGATCGCAGATCGCCCGGGTCTCGGCGGTGGCCGGCTCGAGCGTCTCGCGGTCGCGCACGAACTCGACGCCCAGGTACAGGCCCTGGCGGTGCACGGCCCCGACGAGCGGATGCCGCGTGGCGAGCGCCTCGAGCCGGCCCTTCAGGTGCGCGCCGACCTCCGCCGCGTTCCGCTGCAGCCCCTCGTCTCGGAACGCGTCGAGCACCGCGAGCCCCGCGACGCTCGAAGCCGGGCTGCCGCCGGTGGACGAGAAGAAGTATCCCTGCGTGCGGAAGCGCGCGGCGATCTCGCGCGTCGTGATGACGGCGCCGAGCGGGTACCCGTTGCCCGCGGCCTTCGCCACGGCGACGATGTCGGGCACGACGCCCTGCTGCTCGAAGCCCCAGAACCACTCGCCGAGCCGCCCGTACCCGGCCTGCACCTCGTCGGCGATCGCGAGCCCGCCCGACTCGCGCACGGCCGCGTACACCTCGGCGAGATACCCGTCGGGCAGTGGGATTCCGCCGGCGTTGCCGAAGTAGGTCTCGGCGATGAACGCGGCGGGGTGTCGACCGGATGCCGCGAGCTCGCGGATGCGGTCGGCTGCCTCGGGCGCGTAGCGCGCGGCATCCGCGCCCCGATGCCGCCCGCGGAACGGGTTCGGCGCGTCGACGACGTGCACCCAGTCGGGCCGGGTGGCGAGCGCGTCGGGGTTGTCGGCGATCGACGTGGACACGGCGTCGGAGGCGTAGGTCCAGCCGTGGTACGCCTCGAGGATCGCCACGACGTCGCGTCGCCCGGTCGCGGCGAGCGCGATGCGGAGGGCGAGGTCGGTCGCCTCCGAACCCGAGTTGACGAGGAAGACCGTGTCGAGCGGATCTGGGAGCAGTGCGGCGAGGCGCTCGGACAACTCGACGACCGCACCGTAGTTGAAGCGCGAGTTCGTGTTGAGGGTGCGCAGCTGCTTCGCGACCGCGGCGGCGAGCTTCGGGTGCCCGTGGCCCAGCGGTGTCACGTTGTTCACCATGTCGAGGTAGACACGCCCGTCGGTGTCGACGAGGTGCTCGCGCCAGCCGCGCTCGATGCGCGGCGGCGCGTCGTAGTAGTGCTCCTGCACTTCGGCGAACGCACGGTCGCGGCGGGCGATGAGTTCGGCGGCACCCTCTGCCGGCCGAAGTGCGCCCGGCGCCCTTCGACCGGCTCCGGGACCGGGACGCGTCTCGAGACCGGCCGTCTCGAGCCCCAGCACGCCCGCCGGATCCTCGGTGAGCGCGAGCCAGCCCGCCGCATACTCGGGACGCGCGAGATGCGGCACCCGCGGCCCCTCGGGCAGCTCGAATCGGATCCGATGGCGTGTCCGGGCGAGCATGTCGCGGTCGAGGATCCTGGCGCCGTCCGCACCCTCGATCACGAGCCTGGCCTCGTCGGGCTCGGCGAGGTGCTGGGGTTGCGCGAACCAGACGTCGACGCCGGTCGGAACCGTCGCGGGCGACGTCGTCGCGAGCGTGCGGCTCGCGGTGAGCCGGGGCGTGCCCCACTCGAGCCAGGCGACGGATGCCCCGGCGTCGAGCGCCGCGAGTGCGAGCCGTTCCTCCAGCTCGGGGTCGAGCCAGGCGCCGGCGTCGACGTCGTCGGAGGTGATGGCGACGTCGAGCCGCACGGCCCGCGAGGGGTCGAAGCCGGGGGTGAGGTGTGCGGTCTCGAGACGCGTCGCCTCCGGCGGCCCGCCGCGTCCGCCGGGGAAGCCGAGGGTGTCGGCGATCAGGGCCGTCATGACCGGGATGGGCACCGACACGGCCTGCTCGAAGACCCGCCATTCGCGTTCGATGCCGCTCGCGGCATACTCGTTCTCGCCGCCGTCGACCCGCAGCTGATGCTCGCCGCTCACGACGAGCACCGCTGCACGCAGGACGACGATGGGCCAGATCGCGGCGACCTCCTCGGCCGACAGCGGACGCAGCTCGTGGAACGCGCGCACCGCCGGCAGCACCGAGACCGGCTCGGCCCCGGCGTGATGCAGCACCGACGAGATCGTGATCGCCAGTTCCGCCGCCGCCCAGCTGCGGGTCACGTCGCCGAAGTCGATGATCCCGTCGGGCATCCGGATGCCGCGATCGGTCGTGCAGACGACGTTGTCGTCGGTGAGGTCGAGGTGCACGGCTTGCAGCGGCAGGGCGGATGCCACGGCGGCGAGTTCGTCCCAGGCTTCTGTCGCGGCATCCATCACCTGCGTCTGTCTCTTGCGGTCGGGATGGTGCGGCCCGAGGAGCGCGACGACGCGGTCGGCGTACCGCGGATCCCACTGCAGCACGCGGTCGAGCCCGTCATGGTCGAAGTGGGCGAGGGCGAGGCTCGTGCGTGCGGCGAGCTCGCCCATGCGCGCGACGACCCTGGGCGAGAGGTACGCGCCGCCGGTGAGCG
>DASUVU010000018.1:0-9107 GCA_036378815.1 Agromyces sp.
GTCGCGCATGTCGTGGCCGACGACGATGCGCCCGCCGGCCGCGCCGACCTCGTCGGCGAAGCCCGCGCCGAGTGCCTCGACGGTGTCGACCGTGAGCCCCTCGCCCACGATCCCGCGGACGTCGTACGCCTTCACGATCGCGTCGAGGCGCGCGCGCACCTCAGGGCCTTCAGCGGGAGTCATGCCTTGAAACCTACCTCACCCATCCACGCGTGCCGGACGATCTGCCAGCCGACGGGCGCGGAGGTGCGCTCGGCATGACGGCGGCAGAGGTCGTAGCCGTGCGGCTCGGAGGTGAGGGAGAGCGGCCCCAGGACGGCCATGGAGTCGGCGTAGTCGAACGTCAGCGTCGCGACCGCCTCGGCGGCGCATGCGGTGCGCGAGCATCTCCTCATGGCTCCACCAGAGTAGCGACCGGAGCGGACATTACGATGGAGGGTATGCCTCGATCCCGTCGTGTCGCCACGCCTCGCTCACCTCGGCGGCTGGCCAGGGACCGGCACGGTCGCGGCATGCGCTCCGCAGTGACGGGGCCGCACCTCGAGCCGCTGCGCACGCGCCTCGACGAGTTCGACTTCACCGTCGCCACCACGGCCGCGTACCTGCGCGGGCTCTGGCCCGAGCTCGAGGGCGTCGTGTTCGAGGTGGCGCAGGGTCCAGCCGAGGCGATCCACGGCGACCACATCGACCGGTGGAAGGTCGTGCACGACGAACGTCGCATCACCTTCTACCGACTGCCGATCGTGCGGTTCCTGCGCCTCCAGGAGGGCGAGGACCGCGACGAGAAGCTGCTCGTCGAGAGCTGCGTGTTCCGCGCCGTCGCGGAGCTGCTCGACAAGGATCCTTGGGAGCTCGCGCCTGGGCGCTACCGCCACTTCTGACGTCAGCGCGCTCAGCGCGGGTACACCTGCAGCGGCGAGTCGAGGGGCCCCGGCGGCTGCACCGCCATCGACGCCAACTCGTCGGCGCCGATGAACGACACCGAGGCGTGCAAGCCCTGCGTCCCCGCCAGCACCACGCGGTCGCCATCGATGGCGACGGATGCCGCGCCCGCCGCCGGCACGGAGACGACACGTTCTCCGCCCGCGCCGGTCACCGTGACCTCTGCCGCGGATCCGCCCGAGTTCACGAGGTGCAGGGTCGGCGAGGGCCCGGGCGGCACCGCCACCACGGCCGAGTCGAGCAGGGGTGCCGTGGCCACGGTCCACGCCAGGTCGGATGGCGCGGCCGCATCGGTCTGGCCCTGGGCGCCGCCGACCGTGGTGCGGGCGGCGGCGACGACCGGGGCATCCGATTCGATCCGGATGGTGTACGTGCCGGCGTCGAGCGTGCCGAGCGGCACGTCGAGGACCTGTCCGGGCGGCAGGGTGGTCTCGATGGTGCCGCCGCCGACGCCCGACTCGGCGACGACGCCGATCGACACCTCGGCCGCGTCGCCGCCGGGCGCGAAGAGGCGCACCGCGGGGTGGTCATCGCCGTCGGCATGGTCCTCCGTCGCCTCGACGCCGCCGGACTGCGGAACCGGGACACCCGGAATGACCTGGCTCGTCGCGGGAGCCGCGGTCACCCCGGTCAACTCGATGCCCGCGGGCGCGAGGCCGATCACGACCGAATGCTCGAGGCTCGCCGCGATCGCGCCGCCCGTACTGGTGACATGGACGACCGGTGACACGAGGTTCGGGGCGAGCCCGGCCAGCGAGAGGACTCGCTGGGTGCCCGCGGGAACGATGATGCCGAGCGCGGAGGGGGCCTCGACTGCTCCGGCCTCGCCGAACACCCGCACATCGACTGTCGCGGCAACGGGCGACGGGTTGGCGAGGAGGATCAGCCCGCTGCGCCCGAGGTTCGTCGCGCCCGCGACGAGCCACGACTCCGCGACGGCCTCGGCGCACGCCGTGGCGGCGAAGCCTCGGAGCGTCTCGGATGCCACGGCCTGCGACTGCGCGCCCGCGAGCATGCCCGCATCGACCCCGCCGGGTTCGGCCGCGATCGCGATCGGCGTGCCATCCGCTGCGCCGCCGGCGTTGCCGGGCGCCTCGAGCGGCACCTGCTCGAGCACCGCGTCGGCCGGCTCTGCGGCGGTCACGAGATCCGCCGGTCCGACCGAGGTGACCGTGGTCGCGGCCGCGGCATCCGCACCGAGCGTGAGGAGGGGCCCAGGGCACACGCGCTGCTGGCGGCTCTCAGCCGGTTGCACGACCACCGACGGCGGTTCGGCTCGGTAGTCGGGCCACGTCACGGCGGCGGCGGCGGCGAGCAGCCCGACCGCGAGTGCGGACGCGCCGACGAAGCCCAGCGCACGGAGCCCGCCGCGGATCAGGGCCCTGCGATCAGCGGCCATCGTCGTCTCCCTTCGACGCGGGCTCGAGGGCGGTGTCGGGCTCGGGCTCGGGCTCCGGCTCCTGTTCGGGCACGGGCTCCGACTCCGTCGTCGACTCGGGCTCGGTCGCGGGCTCTGGCTCGGGCTCCGGCCCGGGACCGCTGCCCGTCTCCGACACCTCGTCGGGCTCCGTCGTCGACTCGCCCACGGCAGGTGACGGGCCACGGCCACCATCACCCCGAGTACCGCGCCCCCGTCGCGGCATCCGCCGATCGGGCTCACGTCCGGCACCCGTGGGAATCGACAGGAGCAGCGCCGCCAGGATCACGATGACCTGCACGGTCGTGATGAGGGCGCCGAGCCAGCCCCCGGCATTCGCGGGAATCCGGGCCGCCGGCTCATCTGGCACGGCCGACGCGAATCGCCACAGCGTCCCGAAGTCGGTGCGACCGACCGCGACGAGCGCCGGATTGCCGTCGAGCGCCGTCTTGGCCCGCGCCTCGGCCTGCAGGGCCTCGCGGTCGTCGCCGCGCGCCGGCGCGAGCAGCACGAACGCGACGCCGAACTCTCGAACGGCGGCCTCGGGATCGAGCCCGCTCCGTGAGGCGAGGTTGCCGGCGACGGTTGCGAGTTCCTCGTCCTTGGCGCTGAGTTCGGTGCTGGTCTGGTCGAGGGTGGACTGGTCGTCGAGCGTGAGGCCGCTGCCGTGCTCGAGTGTCGCGCGCATGCCGCCGTCGGATTCGGGCTGCATCCGAAGCGTGGTGACCCTCGGATCGGAATCGGCCCGCGCGACGACGTATGCCGGAAGGCTCCGCTCTGCGGCGGGTGCGAGGGGCACGTCGTCGATGGCGATGACGACCGCCGCAGGAACCACCGCCACGATCGAGACGAGCGCGACCGCCCCGCTGATCAGGGCGAACCCACGGCGGACGGCCGAGATCGACACCACGGCGGCGAGCGTGAGGCCGAGCCACGCGAGGCTCAGGCCCGCGCCTGCCCAGACCGGCACGACGTCGGGACCGACGATCGCCACGGAGACATGCGTCGCCGCCACCGCGGTCGCGAACCCGAGTACGACGGTCCCGAGCGCGAGGAGCGCACGACGGATGCCGGGGGCGAGCACCGCGGCGAGGGCTGCGAACACCAGCGGAAGCACGAGCACGCTGGCGACGATCCTCGGATCGAGCTGGACCAGGTCGCGGACGAGCTCGTCCCATCCGCCCCACCCGCCGCTGGGAAGCCCGAGCGCGAGCTGCCAGACCGTGGGGGTCGGCCCGCCGACGGGCACTCCGGGATCGGCCAGCAGTGCCATGGGCGTGCCGCGCCCCACCTGCTCGACGATGAGCGGCAGGGCGAGCACCAGTGCCGGGATCGGCAGGCCGGCCAGCCGGACGGCCGCTCGACCGCTGACCGCGAGCGCCACCATCCAGGCGACGATGAGCGCCGGAGCCAGGCTCGGTGCCGCGGCGATGACGGCCGCGAAGAGGAGGGAGCCCGTCGCCGCTGCCGCCCACGACGTGGCGGCGCCGAACACGGCGAACGCGAGCCATCCGAGCAGGACATGGGCGACGACCGCGCCGGGCCGGGCCTCCGCGAGCGCGGTGAGGAACGGCGGGGCGACGGCCCAGACGATGGCGGCGAGGGCGCGGATCGATCCCCGCTCCGTAAGCCGGGAGGCGGCGAACCAGGCGCCCATGGCCGCGGCGGGCAGCGCCAGGAGCCAGGCCAGGACGAGAACGAACGACGGCGACCAGAACGTGAGCGAGCCGAGCACCGCGAGCACGCCGACGAACGGGTCGGCGGCACCGACGAAGCCCGTGCCCACGTCGCGCCAACCGTAGGCGGCGTTGCGCCAGAGCTCGGCGAAGCCCGAGAGCGGGAGCAGTCCGCCGCCGCCGACTCCGGTCGATCCGATCAGCCACGAGAAGAGGGCCACCGACGCCACGGCCGCACCGAGCAGCACCCACCCGCCGCCGGTCCCGAGGAACTGGAGCTCGTCGGTGCGGCCCCGTGCGCGCAGCTTCCGTTCCTCCGTGGCGGCCTGACGCCGACGGCGGACCTCATCGGGTTGCATGCGCAGCGGGGCGACGGCCGACCATCCGGTGGTCCGCGCCGATCGCAGCACGCGGCGTGATCGGCTGACCCGCAGACCCGAGAACATCGTCGTGAGGGCGGCCGCGAACTCGCCCGGGATCACTCCGGGCTGCTTCGTGAGGAGCAGCCGCACCGACCGGAACACGGCCAGCGGCAGCAGGCTCAGCCAGTGCAGCGGCACGGTCCACGCGGGCGCGTACGCGAGCCGACGGTGCAGGGCCGCCGCACGCGCCGCCCGAGCCCGTCGCCGCCGAGAACGGCCCCGTCCGTCGCCGGGCGGGCCTGCCACGCCTGCGGCTGCGAAGCGGACCCGGGCCTCGGGCACCACCACCACGCGGTGCCCGGCGAGTCGGGCGCGCACGCCGAGGTCGAGCGCATCGTCGACCGTGGGCAGGGCGGGGTCGAACCCGTCGAGCGCCTGCCAGGCCGTGTGACGCACGAGGATGCCGGCCGGCTCGAGCCCGAGCACGTCGCTCGACCCGTCGTGCTGCCCCTGGTCGAGCTCGTCGGCGACGATGGGCATGCTCCGGCCCAGCCGCGTCATGGTGCGCCCGAGCGCCGCGATGCGACCGGGCTCGTCCCATTCCACGAGCTTCGGCCCGGCCACGGCCACGGAGCGCGCCGTCTCGAGCGTTGCCAGCAGGGCGCGCAGCGAGGTGGCATCCGGTGCGGAGTCCTCGGCGAGGAGCCACAGTGCGTCGGCGTCGGATGCGGGGGCGTCGAGCACCCGCTCCCCCGCGCGCACCGCATCGCCGAACGACAGCGACTCTCCCGTCTCGACGACGTGCGACGCTCCGACCGCCGCGACCTGGGCGCGCGCGTCGGCGTCGGCCTGGGTGAGCACCACGACGAGCGCGTCGGGCGTGCGATCCTGAGCGCGGATCGCATCGAGCGTGCGACTGAGACGGTCGCCGCCATGGTGCACGACGAGGATGGCGGTGACTCTGGGGAACATCGGGGCAAGCCTAAGCGCCGCTCATCGCGGCATCCGGAAGCCGTGCTGGCGCGCCCTGAAACCGCGTGTCGTGATACCGCGCGACGAACGTCGAGCGGACGAGCAGGAGCGACGCGACGTCTCGAATCGGAGCGGCTCAGACGGCGCGCTTGCGCAGCTTGCGACGCTCTCGCTCGGAGAGCCCTCCCCAGATTCCGAAACGCTCGTCGTTCGCGAGCGCGTACTCGAGGCACTCGCCCCGCACTTCGCATCCGGTGCAGATGCGCTTCGCGTCGCGGGTCGAGCCGCCCTTCTCAGGGAAGAACGCCTCGGGATCGGTCTGCGCACACAATGCGTCGCTCTGCCATGCCAGCGGATTGTCATCGCCGACGCTGGGACGGACCCCCGGAACGCCCAACCTCACCGGATCGATGAACCAATCGTCAGGTACTCCAGAACGATATTCAGGGTTTCCCATATCGTCTCCCACCCAGTTGTACCGACCACCCAAAGGGTGTGTCATGACAATTACACCGGTGTAATTCGCGTGAGTCAAGTCGCAGATCGTAAACCCTCAACCGGCCGTCGAGGCTTCATCCACGCCGCGACACGCCGACGCGGACCCGGAACGTTATCTTCCCCCCAAGCGAGGGACAGGCGAATCAGTCCTCGGATGCCTCGCGGCGGGCGTCCCAGGCGCTCTGGACCATGTCCGAGAGCGAATGGCGCATCCGCCAGTCGAGGTCTCGCGCGGCGAGCTCCCCCGACGCCACGATGCGGGCCGGATCCCCCGGTCGTCGGGGCCCGATCTCGGGCGTGAAGGCCATGCCGGTGACGTCGGCGACCGTGCGCATGATGTCACCGACCGAGACGCCGTCACCGGAACCGAGGTTGTAGACGCGCTCGACGTGCTCACCGGCGTCGAGGCGCCGGGCGGCCACCACGTGCGCTTCGGCGAGGTCGGCCACGTGGATGTAGTCGCGGACGCAGGTGCCGTCGGGCGTCGGGTAGTCGTCGCCGTTGATGCGCGGCGTCCGTCCGTCGAGCAGGGCGTCGAACACGAGCGGGAAGAGGTTGTGCGGACTCGGGTCGAAGACCTCGCTCGTGCCGGACCCGACGACGTTGAAGTAGCGGAGGCTCGTGTGCCGGAGCCCGGCCGCACGCTCCTGGTCGGCGAGGAGCCATTCGCCGATCAGCTTGGACTCGCCGTAGGGCGATTCGGGCCGGGTCTCGGTCGCCTCGGTGACCAGGTCGACGTCGGGCGTGCCGTACACGGCCGCGCTCGAGGAGAACACCATGCGATCGACTCCGGCGCCGTCCATCGCAGCGAGGACGGTCGCCGTGCCCGTGACGTTCTGGTGGTAGGTGTGCAGCGGCTTCGAGACGGAGACGCCGGCGTACTTGTATCCGGCCAGGTGCACGACGCCGCGAACCTCGTGCTCGCGCATGGTGGCCTCGAGCAGCCCGCCGTCGAGGATCGTGCCGTGCACGAACTCCGCGTCCTCGGGAAGGAAGCTGTGGCGTCCGGAGGAGAGATCGTCGACCACGATGGTGTCGATCCCCTGTGCCGCGAACGCCCGCACGACGTGCGCCCCGATGTACCCGGCGCCGCCGGTGACCAGCCAACTCATGCTTCCGCCCTTCACGCCCGGGACGTCCGAGCGCACCCCGATCGTACCCGGGGCAGGCGGCCTTCAGTTCGGCCGGTCGATCGCCGAACGGACGCGCCTCAGACGAGCCGGGTCGGGAGGTTCTCGGCGTGCCGGTTGCGGTCGCGGATCTCGGGACGGCCGTAGCCATCGCTCTCGAGACGGAGCGCGGTGGCGAGTACCCCCCAGATCGCGAGGGCCGCGATGATGAGGAAGATGATGGTGGTCATGGCAGAAAATATACTCCTTGCAAGATCCTGCCGATAGTGGCAGAGTACCCACCAGACGACAAATTCCTGCCATTCGGAGGATCCGTGCTCCAGACCATCGCCTGCCTCGCCGTTCCCCAGATGGCGCCGTTCGAATTCGGCGTGATCTGCGAGGTCTTCGGCATCGATCGCCGCGATCAGGGCGGCCCCGCATTCGACTTCCACGTGGTGGCGGCCGACCCGGGTCCGGTCACGACGAAGCTGGGCTTCGACATCGTCGTGAACGAGGGTCTCGACTTCGCCTTCGAGGCCGACCTCGTGGCCGTGCCCGCCTCGCTGATCGACACGCCGCCCGACGAGCGCGTGCTCGAGGTCATCCGGCGTGCGGTGGAACGCGGCGCCTGGGTGCTGTCGGTGTGCTCCGGCGCGTTCATGCTCGGTCATGCGGGGGTGCTCGACGGGCGCCGATCGACCACTCACTGGATGTACACCGACCGCCTCGCCGAGACGTTCCCCGGCACCGACGTCGACCCCGACGTGCTCTTCGTGCAGGACGACAAGGTCGTCACCGGCGCCGGCACGGCCGCGGGCATCGACGCGGCGCTGCACATCGTGCGCACCGAGCTCGGGGCGAGCGCCGCCAACATCATCGCGCGTCGCATGGTGGTGCCGCCGCAGCGCGACGGCGGGCAGTCGCAGTTCATCCAGACCCCGGTCCCCGAGGTGCAGAGCGACTCGTTCGCCAAGGTCACCGAGTGGATGCTCGAGCACCTCGACGAGGAGCTCACGGTCGACCTGCTGGCGCGCAAGGCCCTGATGTCGCCCCGCACGTTCGCGCGCCGGTTCCGAGCAGAGACCGGCACCACCCCGAACGCGTGGCTCAACCGGCAGCGCCTCCTGCGCGCGCAGCAGCTGCTCGAGCAGACCAACCTCACGCTCGAGGAGGTGGCCCGCGAAACCGGCTTCGGTGCAGCTGCCGTCATGCGCCACCACTTCCTGAAGGTGCTCCAGACGACGCCGACGCAGTACCGACGCGTGTTCGGCCCTCGCGCCGCCGGCTGATCAGGGGGCGGATGGCGAGGCATCGCCGGTCGTGGCGATCCACGCGATGCCGTCGCCCGTGAACTCGAGCGAGCGTTCGTCGGGCGTGACGTAGGCGGCATCGCCGCGCCCGAGCGTCGCCTCGCCGCGGGCACCGCGGAGATGGAGGGCGCCGCCCTCGGCGAGCACGATGGCCGGTCCGGTGAGCGGCACCGCCGCGGCATCCGTCACCGGCTCTGCTCGGTAGAGCGCGAAGTCGGGGACATCCGGCCGAAATGCGACGACACCGGCACCGACCGGCTCGGGCTCGAGGCGCGGCGGCGGGATCGGCGTGAAGTCGAGCACGTCGAGCAGTTCGGTCACATCGATGTGCTTCGGCGTCAGCCCGCCCCGGAGCACGTTGTCGCTCGCCGCCATGAGCTCGATGCCGAGTCCCGACAGGTACGCGTGGATGTTGCCCGCAGCAAGGTACAGCGCCTCGCCGCGACGCAGTCGCACGCGGTTCAGCAGCAGGGAGATCACGATGCCCGGGTCGCCGGGATACGCCTCGGCGAGCGAGCCCACCGTCTCGAACGAGAGCGCGTACTCGGAGCGGCGTGCGGTGTCGGATGCCGCGAGCAGCGTCACCCGCTCGGTGACCCACGCGGCCTGGCCGGTGTCGCCGCCGCGCCCGTCGCGGAGAAGCCACTCCACCGTGTCGCGCAGCGGTGCATCGTCGGCCAGGTGCCCGGCGAGCAGGTCGAGCGCGCCGGCCTCGGGAGTCGGGCTGGCGGCATCCGCTGCTCGGAGCACCTCGAGCACCCCGTGCACCTCATCGATCGGTCGGAATCCCGAGAGCGCATCGAACGTCTCGCTGATGG
>DASUVU010000019.1:0-13079 GCA_036378815.1 Agromyces sp.
GACTCACCGGAGGCGCCGGTAGCGGTGCTCCTTCACGCGCGCACCCACGACACGCCACGGGTGCGGCTGCGCCGCCTCGAGCGCGGCGAACAGCTCGGGCTCGATATCGAAGTACTGGTACACCGAACCCGACTCGAACTCGATCGTGAGCACGCGGTGAACGGCGTCGTACGATGCCCCGTTCAACGCCTCGGATTCGATGCGTGGAATCCTCACGCTGCGCCGACGCTCAGGTGAGCTCCGCCCCATCGAGCATCTCCGACACGAGCGCCGCGATCGCCGAGCGCTCCGACCGCGTCAGCGTGACGTGCGCGAAGAGCGGATGCCCCTTCAGCGTCTCGATCACGCTCGCGACCCCGTCGTGGCGGCCGACGCGCAGGTTGTCGCGCTGGGCGACGTCGTGGGTCAGCACGACCCGCGAGTTCTGTCCGATGCGCGACAGCACCGTGAGCAGCACGTTCCGTTCGAGCGATTGCGCCTCGTCGACGATCACGAACGAGTCGTGCAGCGACCGACCGCGGATGTGCGTCAGCGGAAGCACCTCGAGGATCCCGCGGTCGACGACCTCCTCGAGGACGTTGTCGGAGACGACGGAACCCAGCGTGTCGAACACCGCCTGGCCCCAGGGGTTCATCTTCTCGCCCTGGTCGCCCGGCAGGTAGCCCAGCTCCTGGCCGCCGACCGCGTAGAGCGGGCGGAACACCATGATCTTCTTGTGCTGCTGCCGCTCCAGCACCATCTCGAGGCCGGCGCACAGCGCGAGCGCGGACTTGCCGGTGCCGGCGCGCCCGCCGAGTGAGAGGATGCCGATCTCGGGGTCGAGCAGCAGGTCGATCGCGAGCCGCTGCTCGGCCGAGCGCCCGTGCACACCGAAGACCTCTCGGTCGCCGCGCACGAGCTTCACCTCGCGGTCGCCCACCACGCGGCCGAGCGCAGAGCCGCGCTCGGAGTGGATCACCAGCCCGGTGTTCACCGGCATGCCCTCTACGTCCGCCGTGGTCATGTGCTCGTGCTCGTAGAGCTTGGCCATGTCGTTCGACCCGAGCGACAGCTCGGCCATGCCGGTCCAGCCCGAGTCGAGGGCCAGCTCGGCCCGATACTCCTGCGCGTCGAGCCCGATCGATGCGGCCTTCACGCGCAGGGGCAGGTCCTTCGACACGACGGTGACGGCAACGCCGTCGTTCGCCAGGTTCGCGGCGCAGGCGAGGATGCGCGAGTCGTTGTCACCCAGCTGCAGTCCGCTCGGCAGCACCGACGGGTTGGAGTGATTGAGCTCGACCCGCAGCGAGCCGCCGTCGCCGACCGGAATCGGGAAGTCGAGTCGCTCGTGCTCGATGCGGAGTTCATCGAGGATCCGAAGGGACTGACGCGCGAAGAACCCGATCTCGGGATCGTTGCGTTTCGCCTCGAGTTCCGTGATGACGACGACGGGGAGCACCACCGCGTGCTCGGCGAATCGGAACAGCGCCCGGGGATCGGACAGGAGCACCGAGGTGTCGAGCACGTACGTCCGCTCGGACTGCGCCACCCCGCCAGGCGAAGACGCGTCAGGACGTGCCTTGGCACGCCCTGAGATTCGACCGACGGAGTTGGAGGTTTCGAGTGAGGCCACGACCGCTCCTGCCCCGAGCATTCCGCTCGGCTCTCGCGCCGGCCGGCGAATCCCTCCACGAGCGGTTCACGAGCCGACTCGATCAGGCACCTTGCCCGATGCATCCGACGCTACGTCCGGTCGGGCCGATCCGTGCGACCGACACGCATGTGTCGTTTGCTGTTCATGTCGTGAACGAGGTTTCGCGACGGCGCACGACGGCGCCCTTCAGTACGTCGCGGCCGTGTTGTACGAGACGAACGCTCCGCGCAGCATGTCGAGGGTCTCGCTGCTCGTGGCGGCGTGCACGCTCAACCGGACCCGCCCCCGACGGGTCGTGGCGGTGATGCCGTGATTGTGCAGCGACGCGGTGAGCACGGTGACCTGCTCGGCGGGCGGGGCGAGCACGACGAGTCCTGCGCGCTCCTGCTCGTCGCGGGACGAGACCACGGCGATCGCGAACTCATCGGCGAGCTCGACCACCTCGCTCACGTGCTCGGTGATGGCGGCATTGATCGCGGGAACGCCGGTCGTGTGGATCTCCTCGAGCGCGGCGGCGAGCCGGGCCTCGGCGGTCGGGTCGGGATTCGACACGCGATAGGCGCGCGCATCGGGCGCCGGCGGCGGAACCTCATCCCAGGGCTCGGGCTCCTCCGTTCCGGTGAATCCCGAGAACACCGGCGTGAGCCGCTCGAGCGCGCGCGCGGAGAGCGCCATGATGCCCGTTCCCCAACCGGCACGCACCCACTTCTGGCCACCCGAGAGCACCACGTCGGCGGCGTCCCACGGCGCGTCGACGACGCCGAACCCCTGGATCGCGTCGACGATCAGGAGGCGGTCGCCGATCACCTGGCGAATCCCCTCGATGTCGCAGAGATACCCGGTGCGGGAGTCGACGAGGCTCACGGCGACGGCCGCCACGTTCGACTCGAGCTGCTGGCGGATCTGCCCCGGCGTGACCTTGCCGTGGTCGGTCTCGAGCCAGACGGGCTGCACCGAGTGCAGCGCCTCCCGTGCCCGCACGGCCGCGATCGGCAGGCTGGGGAACTCCCCTGGCGAGAGCAGTACGCCGCCCGTCAGCCCGAACATCGCGTGCATGATGCCCTGCGTGGTGTTCGGCTGGAACACGACCTGCTCCGCCGGGAACCCGATCAGGTCGGATGCAGCCTGCCGCACGCGCAGATCCTGCTCGGGGAGTACATCGAGGCTGCCATAGCGCGCACGCTCGATCACCTGGGTGAGGGCGAGGCTCTCCTCGGCGGCGGATGTCGCAAGCGGACCGAACCGGCCGTAGTCGAGGTATCCCGGCTCCTCGGTGAACCCGGCGATGTATGCGTCGATGGTCACGTGCGCCCCTCTCTCCGAGCCATATCATGGCAGACCGGAGGCGGCCGTCGTGCGGTGAATCAGCCCCCGAACCGACGGTGGCGGTTCTCGTAGTCGCGGAGTGCGCGCAGGAAGTCGACCAGACGCAGGTCGGGGCCGAGCGCCTCGACGAAGTAGAACTCGCTGTGCGCCGCCTGCCAGAGCATGAAGTCGCTCAGCCGCTGCTCGCCCGAGGTGCGGATCACGAGGTCGGGGTCGGGTTGCCCGACCGTGTAGAGATGCTCGCCGATGAGGTCGGGCGTCAGTCGCTCGGCCAGGTCCTCCAGGCTGCGGCCCTCGGCGTGATGGGACGCCACGATCGACCGCATCGCGTCGGTGATCTCCTTGCGACCTCCGTACCCGACCGCGAGGTTCACGTGCAGGCCCCGCTTGTCGGCGGTGCGGTGCTCGGCCGCGTCGAGTGCTGCGACGAGCGGCTCGGGCAGTCCGGCATCCGACCCCACATGCTGCACGCGCCAGTCGCGGTAGTGCGAGAGCTCCTCGGCGAGCTCGGCGATGATCTCGAACAGGTCCGAGAGCTCGGCGCTCGGGCGGTTGCCGAGGTTGTCGCTCGAAAGCAGGTACAGCGTCACGACCGCGATGCCGAGGTCGTCGCACCACTCGAGGAACTCGCGCATCTTCGCGGCGCCCGCCCGGTGCCCGTGGGCGGCGGTCTCGTAGCCGAGCTGCCGCGCCCACCGGCGGTTGCCGTCGATGATCATCGCAACGTGCCGCGGCAGGGCGGCCGGGTCGAGATCGCGCCGGAGCCGATTCTGGTAGAGGCGGTAGAGGATGCCGCGACCGAATGGCTGATCGCTCTTCTGCACGGCACTACGCTACCCCTCCGGCCGGGCGCGCACTCACAGCCGAACGGCACCCGCCACCCCCTACGCTGAGACAATGACCCGCCAGCATCACGACGACTCCCCCGGCCTCGCCGAGGAGTTGAACCGCCCCGTCGCACCCGACGATCCAGCGGATGCCGCGGTCAGCCGCGAGGCGCACGGACCCGACCTGCCCAACATCCCGCTGCTCGACGACTCGCTCGCGCACCCGGCCGAGGCCAAGCCGACCTGGCGGGGTTGGATCCACGCGGGCACGTTCCCCGTGACGATCGCGGCGGGCATCGTCCTGATCCTCGTCGCCGACGGCGCCTGGGCGAAGTGGGCCTCGGCTGTCTTCACGCTCACCTCGATGCTGCTCTTCGGCATCTCGGCGCTCTATCACCGCTTCAACTGGACGCCGCGCACCAAGGTGCTGCTGAAGCGCTTCGACCACGCGAACATCTTCCTGCTGATCGCGGGCACGTACACGCCACTGTCGATCCTCGCGCTGCCGCCCGACAAGGGCTGGCTCCTGCTCGGGATCGTCTGGGGCGGCGCCCTGGTCGGCATCGGCTTCCGGGTGTTCTGGATCAACGCGCCCCGCTGGCTGTACGTGCCGATCTACCTGCTGCTCGGTTGGGCGGCCGTCATGTACATCGGCGACCTGCTCGCGGTGAGCGTCGCGATGATGGTGCTCGTGATCGTGGGGGGCCTGCTCTACACCGCCGGCGCGATCGTCTACGCACTGAAGAAGCCGAACCCGTGGCCGGGCACCTTCGGATTCCACGAGATCTTCCACGCCTGCACCGTGCTGGCGTTCATGTGCCACTGGGCGGCGACGCTCATCATCGCGCTGGCTCCCGCCTACCACGTGGGATGACGCGCGCCGACGCGGGAGGTGCGACCTGCTACGCCTTCGGAGGCGCCTGGTCGTCGTCGGATGCCGCAGCATCCGGTTCGGGGCCGGCGCCCGGCTCGCCGCGGGGGCCCGTGCCCGGCGTATCCGTCACGGGTGCGTCGCCGTCGGCCGCGAACTCGGCCTCGAGCCGCTCCGTCTCGAGTTGCGCGCGCACCTCGGCACGGTAGTTGACCCGCCGGATCCGCCGCACCATGTCGAGGATCAGCAGCACGACCACGAGCATCACCAGGAACGTGAGCACGAATCCCCAGATGCCGGGCGTCACGGTGTCGGGGTCGAACTCCTCGTCGTCTGCGCGCAGGAGGAGCGGAACCGCCGCCGCGATCACGAGCGCGCTCGGCAGTCGGAGCGGACGGGCACGACGGGCATCGGACTCACTTTCACCGCGGATCAAGGTGTCTCGGGGCGGGTTAGGCTGGAATCCAAGCCTAGACGATCGAGCGGAGGGAGCCGGTGCGGTGGCCGAGCCCGAAACCGATGCGCTCGCCGAACGCTACGGCCGCACCCGTGCTCATCGCACCCGGGATCGGGTGCTGCTGATCATCGCCGCCGTGGCCTTCGCGGTCGTGCTGGTTGCGTGGGTCGTCTGGGCCGGACTCGACGGCCAGAAGCCGGCGGTCCAGGCCACCGACACGAGCCACCAGCTCATGAACGATGAACGGGCCGTCGAGGTGAGCTGGACGCTCTCGGTGCCGCCCGGCAACGAGACGGCATGCGCGGTGCAGGCCCTCGACGAGGACTTCACCATCGTCGGATGGAAGATCGTCGAGATTCCGGCATCCGACCGCCATCTGCGCAGCTTCACGGAGACGGTTCGCGTTGCGCGGGAAGCGAACACCGGTTTGATTTCAAGCTGCTGGCTGACGTAAAATCAAGCTTTCGCCCTGGCAGCTGCCGGGGCGTCACGTCTATCACGACACTTCGACCGCGACGGGCAGCACCAGACCCGCCACATTCGATACGTCACACTCAGGAGAGCACCATGGCGCAGGACGCCACCGTCACCTGGCTCACGCAGGAGGCCTTCGATCGACTCGCGGCAGAGCTCGAGCAGCTCTCGACGCACGGTCGCGACGAGATCGCCAAGCGCATCGAGGCCGCGCGTGAAGAGGGCGACCTGAAGGAGAACGGCGGCTACCACGCAGCCAAAGACGAGCAGGGCAAGCAGGAGGCGCGCATCCGTCAGCTGACGGAGCTGCTGCGCACGGCGCAGGTCGGCCGGGCTCCCGAGTCGTCGGGCATCGTCGAGCCCGGCACCGTCATCACCGCGGTGGTCGCGGGCGATGAAGAGCGGTTCCTCATCGGCAGCCGCGAGATCGCCGGCGACTCCGAGCTCGACGTGTTCAGCGAGCAGTCGCCCCTCGGTTCCGCGATCCTCGGCCTGAAGGTCGGCGACGTCACGAGCTACACCGCCCCGAACGGTCGCGAGATCTCGGTCGAGGTCACCGGCGTCGAGACCTGGAGCGGTCAGTAGCGCCCGCTCAATCCGCTTCGACCTTCGGGTCGTATCCGGCACGGCGCAGCACCTCGACGACCGATGCGCGATGCTCAGGACCGCGGGTCTCGACCGACAGCTTGAGCTCGACCTCCGAGATCTGCAGCCCCGAACCGTGGCGGGTGTGCAGCACCTCGATGACGTTCGCGTTCGCCTCAGCCAGCAGTTCGGCTACTCGCGCGAGCTGCCCTGGTCGGTCGGGCAGTCCGACGCTGATGGTGAGGTAGCGACCGGATGCCGCGAGCCCGTGCGCGACGACGCGCTGCATGAGCAGCGGGTCGATGTTGCCGCCCGAGAGCACCGCGACGATGGGACCGTCGGACGTCACCGCACCCGTCATCATGGCCGCCACGGCCACGGCGCCGGCCGGCTCGACGACGAGCTTCGCGCGTTCGAGGAGCACGAGCAGGGCGCGTGCGATGTCGTCCTCCGACACCGTCACGATCTCGTCGACGGCGTCGCGGATGATGGCGAAGTTCAACTCGCCGGGCTTGTAGACGGCGATGCCGTCGGCGATCGTCGGCACGACCGGCACCTGGCGCGGCTCGCCGGCGGCCAGGGAGGCGATGTACGGCGCCGCGTTCTCGGCCTGCACACCCACGATGCGGAGCGGACGACCCTCGGCCGCGGCGCGTTGCTTGGCGGCGCTCGCGATGCCGGCGGCCAGGCCACCGCCGCCGATCGGCACGACGATGGTCGTGGCATCGGGGGCCTGGTCGAGGATCTCGAGGCCGAGCGTGCCCTGCCCCGCGATGACATCGGGATGGTCGAACGGCGGGATCACGATCGCTCCCGACTCGGCCGCGAAGGCCGTGGCCGCCTCGATGGTCTCGCCGACGGAGCCGCCCTCGAGCACCACGCCGGCGCCGTATGAACGCGTCGCCTCGAGTTTCGGAAGCGCGACGCCCACCGGCATGAAGATGGTCGCGCGGATTCCGAGCTCGCGCGCCGCGTACGCGACGCCCTGGGCGTGATTGCCGGCCGAGGCGGCGACGACCCCGCGTTCCCGCTCGGACTCGCTCAGGGCCGCCATGCGGTGGTAGGCGCCGCGGAGTTTGTACGAGCCGGTGCGCTGGAGGTTCTCGCACTTCAGGTAGACCGGCACCCCGAGCAGGCGCTGGAGGAACCTGGAGGTCTCCATCGGGGTCTCACGGGCGACGCGCGCGACGACCTCGCGTGCGTGCTCGAACTCGGCGAGACCCGGTCCTGGGATGGACGTGATCACTCGTTCTCCCCTCGCAGCGGTCGGAGGTGCTGCGGCACCGTGCTCCACAGCGGCGACCGGGTCTCGGGGGTCGAGGGGGCGGCGTTGTCCTTCCACGACCCTCGGGCGATGAAGACGATCATGACGTTCACCACCGCGGCGACGGGTACGGCGAAGAGCGCCCCCGGTATGCCCGCGAGGAACGACCCGGTCGCGACCGCCACGACCACGCCGAGGGGATGCACCTTCACGGCCGTTCCCATGATGAGCGGCTGCAGCACGTGGCCCTCGACTTGCTGCACGAGCAGGACGATCGCGAGCATGATGACCGCGATCACCCAACCGTTGTAGACGAGGGCGACGAACACGGCCAGTGCACCGGTGACGACGGCTCCGACGATCGGCACGAACGAGCCGAGGAAGACGAGGATCGCGATCGGCACGGCGAGCGGCACGCCGAGGAAGAAGGCGCCGAGCCCGATGCCGATCGCATCGATCGTCGCGACCAGGATCTGCACCTTGACGAAGTTCTGCAGGGTGGCCCAGCCCGCTTGACCGGCTCCGTCGATGGCCGCCCGGGCGCGCCGCGGGAAGACACCGACGATCCAGTGCCAGATGCCCTTTCCGTCGATGAGGATGAAGAGCGTCGCGAACAGGGCGAGCAACATGCCGGCCAGGAAGTGCCCGAGCGTTGAGCCGACCGAGAGCGCTCCGCTCACCAGCACGCTGCTGTCGTCCTGGATGGCCGTGACGACCTGATCCATCCAGTCGTTCAACTGCTGCTCGGTGATGTGGAAGGGACCCTCGAGCAGCCACGCACGGAAGTCGTCCCACGCGACGAGGCTCTGCGCCACGAGCTCGTTGCGATCTCGCGCGATGAACGTGATGCCGACCGTGAGCAGGCCCCCGACGACGATCAGCGCCGAGAGCATGGCGACCGTGACGGACAGCCATCGCGGCCAGCGGTGCCGTTGCAGGAACTGGGAGAACGGCACGAGCAGCGCACCCAGCAGTACGGCGACGAGGATCGGGATGACGATGAGCCGGAGCTGGATGATGAGGAAGATGACGACGGCGAGTACGCCGCCCACGAGGAGGAGTCGCCACGACCAAGCGGCCGCGAGCCGCATGCCGAAGGGGATCGACTGGGTCACGTCGCGCCGCACCTCGGGCGCCGACGCCTCGGGCGCCTTCTCGGGCGCGCGTCGACGGAGGATCCTCCCCCGCGCCTTGCCGCTGGACCCCGCCATCGTTCCAGTGTAGGCGCGGGGCATGCCCGCCACGGCATGAGCCGATCCAGTGTCGGAGGGCCCGGATAGTGTCGGAGCATCATGGTCGACATCGTCAGCCCGGCGCTGGCCCGGCGCATCGCACTCGCCGCCCAGGGCTTCGGGCGGCCCCATCCCGAGACGCCCGGCGTGCGTCAGGTCGCGAGCACGCTCGATCGGCTCGCGGTGCTCCAGATCGATTCCGTCAACGTCTTCGAGCGCAGCCACTACATTCCGGTGTTCAGCAGGGTCGGCGCATACGACCGGTCCAAGCTCGACCGGATCACCATGGGCCGTCGCGGGCGCATGATGGAGTACTGGGGCCATCAGGCCTCGTTCATCCCGCGTGAGCTCTGGCCGCACTTCGAGTTCCGCAGGCAGGAGTTCCGCGAGCACGGCAGCGAGTGGGGCGGGTGGCTCGTCGAGAACCGATCGCTCGCCGACTGGCTGCGGTCCGAGCTCCTCGCGAACGGTCCGATGCGGGCCAGTGAGATCGAGCACGATGCGAACGAGCGACGCGGCCCGTGGTGGGGCTGGTCCGACGTCAAACGCACGCTCGAGTGGATGTTCCGCGTCGGCGAGGTGGTGTGCGTCGAACGGCAGCGGTTCGAGCGCGTGTACGCCCTGCCCGAGCAGGCGTTGCCGTCCGAGCTGTTGTCGGCGTCGGTCGCACCCGACGATGCGGCACGCGAACTCGTCTCCCGTGCGACATCCGCCCTCGGCATCGCCACCGAGGCCGATATCGCCGATTACTGGCGCATGAAGCGGCCACCGGTCCGCGAGGCGATTCGGCAACTGCAAGACGGGGGCGAACTCCTGCCGGTCGCGGTGCCGGGGTGGACGACCGGCGGCCGCCCCACACCGACGTGGGTGCATCGCGATGCTCGGCGTCCCCGGCGACTCGACGCGGCGGCCGTGCTCTCGCCGTTCGACCCCGTGGTCTGGTTCCGTCCGCGCACCGAGCGCCTCTTCGACTTCCACTACCGCATCGAGATCTACACGCCCGAGCCCGACCGCAAGTTCGGCTACTACTCCCTGCCCGTGCTGATCGACGACGACGTCGTCGGGCGCGTCGACCTGAAGAGCGATCGCAAGGCGGGCGTGCTGCGGGTGCAGTCCGCATGGGCCGAGGCCGACGCACCAGCGCACGTCGCGGAGCGCCTGGTCCCCGTGCTCCGGCGCGCGGCTGAATGGCAGGGCCTGAGCGCGATCGAGGTCGTCGCCCGGGGCGATCTCGCTCCCGCGCTCCGCGCCGAGGTCGTCGCTGCGGCCTGAGGCCTCCGGCTAGAAGGCGCCGCCCATCTTCTCGAGACGCTGCACGCGCTCGGCGATCGGAGGGTGCGTCGCGAACAGCCGGTTGAGCGCGCCGGGCTTCAGCGGGTCGGCGATCCAGAGGTGGGCCATCGACGAGTTCTGGCGTCGCATCGGCCGACCATAGGCCTCGAGCTTCTCGAGGGCACGCGCGAGGGCGTCGGGGTGCCGAGTGGTCATGGCGCCCGTGGCATCCGCGAGGTACTCGCGCTGCCGCGAGACGGCCAGTTGCACGAGGCTGGCCACGAGCGGCGCGATGAGCAGCGCGACCAGGCCGAAGATCAGCACGATCGGGTTCTGGTTGTTGTTGCCGCGCCCGAAGAAGGTCATGCGAACGAGCATGTCCGAGACGAAACCGACCGCGACGACGAGGCCGAACACGATCATCGAGAGCCGGATGTCGTAGTTGCGAACGTGACCGAGCTCGTGCGCCATCACGCCCTCGAGCTCGGCGTCGTCCATGATCTCGAGGAGGCCGGTGGTGGCGGCGACGACCGCATGCTCGGGATCACGGCCGGTGGCGAACGCGTTCGG
Source organism: Agromyces sp. (assembly GCA_036378815.1). Lineage (GTDB taxonomy): Bacteria > Actinomycetota > Actinomycetes > Actinomycetales > Microbacteriaceae > Agromyces. The sequence goes on from DASUVU010000019.1 coordinate 10,512, forward strand.
CGCGGGATCGGAGATGACGAACACGCGCGGCATGGGCGTGCCGGTCGTGATCGAGAGATTCTCGACGGTGCGCCAGAGACGTGGATGGTCGGCCTTGCTGCGCAACTCGATCGCACCCGACATGGCGATGGCCTGCCGGTCGGCCGTGAAGTACTGGATGAGCGCGTAGCCCGCGGCGATCACCACCGTCACGATCACGATGGTGATGTTCTGGTAGATCACCGCGGCAAGCCAGCCCAACCCGCCGATGATGGCGAGGAAGAACAGGATGATGAAGACCGTGTTGCGTTTGTTCCTGGCGATCGCTCGGTACAACGCCGGCCCTTAGAACTGCACGCGCGGCGGCTCTGCGATCGCCGCGGGCTCGGTCACCTCGAAGAACTCCCGCTCGTGGAAGCCGAGTCCGCGAACGAAGAGCGTGTTCGGGAAGACCTTGATCTTAGTGTTGAGCTCGCGCACGCCGCCGTTGTAGAACCGACGAGACGCCTGGATCTTGTCTTCGGTGTCGACGAGTTCGCTCTGCAGCTGCAGGAAGTTCTGGCTCGCCTGCAGCTGCGGGTACGCTTCGGCCACGGCGAAGATCGACTTCAGCGCCTGCTGCATGTGGTTCTCAGCGGCTCCCGCCTCAGCCGGCCCCTGCGCCTGCAGCGTCTCGGCGCGCGCCCTGGTGACGTTCTCGAAGACCGCCTTCTCATGCGCGGCATAGCCCTTCACCGCCTCGATGAGGTTCGGGATCAGGTCGGCACGGCGCTTCAGCTGCACCGTGATGTCGCTCCAGGCCTCGTCGACTCGCACGTTCAGCGTCACCAGGGAGTTGTAGGTCGCCCACAGGTAGATGCCGATGATCACCACGAGAACGACGACGATGATGACGGGGATGAGCCATTCCATGGCATGGTCTCCAATGCGCTCTCGCGACGTACGGGGGTGTGCACTCATCCTACCGAGCCGGGCTCGCGGCCCGACGCCCTTCCCATGAGACTCGGAGGGAAGGCGGGGGCTCCTCCGGGCGTAGGCTCAGCTTGTGGACGAGTCCGCACCGCCCCGCCGCCGGGGCAGGCCGCGCGGCGCGAACCGCGACGACACCAAGGCGCGCATCCTGGGCGCGGCCGCCGCTGAGTTCGGCGAACGCGGGTACGAGGGCGCATCCATCCGCTCCATCGCACGTCGGGCGAACGTCGACCCGTCGCTGGTGCACCACTACTTCGACGACAAGTCGGCGCTCGTCGCCGAGGTGGTGGCGGTTCCGCTGCGTCCCGACCGGATCGTGCAGGGAGCGCTCGACGGTCCCATCGACGAGCTCGGTGCGCGCCTCCTGCGGGCGGTGCTCGCAGCCTGGAGCAACCCCGGCGTGCGGCCCGCGGCGACCGCCGCGATGCGCTCGGTCATCGGCCAAGGCCCGGTCGCCCGGATGCTCCGCGAGTTCCTTCGTCGCGAGATCATGCTCCGTCTGGCCTCGAGGCTCGGCGACGCCGGCGACGCCGAGCTGCGCGCCGAGCTCGCGGCATCCCAGGTCGTGGGCATCATCATGGTTCGCCACATCCTGGCCTTCGAGCCGGTCGCGTCGATGAGCGACGAGGAGATCGTCGCCCGGGTCGCGCCGGCGATCCAGTTCCACCTGACGGGCGACCCGCGGATCCTTGACAGCACCACGGCACGGGCGCAGAATTCGGCACATGATGAATAAAGCGGATGCCTCGACGAGGGCGCCCGCCATCGTCGTGCACGACCTGCATGTGAAGCGCGGACGGATCCCCGTGCTCCAGGGCCTGTCCCTGGCCGTCCCCAGCGGCATGATCGTGGGCCTCCTCGGTCCGAGCGGCAGCGGCAAGACGTCCCTCATGCGCTCGATCGTCGGTGTGCAGATCGTGCAGTCGGGAACCATCGAGGTGCTTGGCCTCCCCGCGGGCTCCCGGGCGCTGCGCCGTCGCGTCGCGTACTACACCCAGCAGGCGAGCGTGTACGACGACCTCACGGTGCGGCAGAACCTGTCGTACTTCCGCCGGGTGCTCGGCGCACCGGCATCCGACATCGACCGGGTCATCGAGCGCACCGACCTGACCTCGGTGGCCGACCGACTCGCCGGCTCGCTCTCGGGCGGGCAGCGCGGGCGCGTGTCGCTGGCCGCAGCGCTCCTCGGCGAACCCGAGGTGCTCGTGCTCGATGAGCCGACGGTCGGCCTCGACCCGGTGCTGCGTGTCGAGCTGTGGGGGCTGTTCCACGACCTCGCCGCCGACGGCGCGACGCTGCTCGTCTCGAGCCACGTCATGGACGAGGCCAAACGCTGCGACCGCCTCCTGCTCATGCGCGACGGTGCACTGCTCGCCGACGACACCGTGCAGGGCGTACTGGCATTCACGGGCACCGACGACGTCGAGGACGCCTTCCTGCGGCTCATCGATCGCGGCGAGCCCGACCTCCAGCCGCACGACGCGTCGACCCGCGCCGCCGACACCGGCGCCGGAAGCGAGGCGCCGCGATGACCCTCGTCCGCACGTTCGCGACCACCGGCCGCGTGCTCACGCAGATCCGGCACGACCCGCGCACCATCGGGCTGCTCCTCATCGT